>JAGHUB010000108.1 GCA_018065025.1 Candidatus Equihabitans merdae | reverse complement strand
TAAGGGTATTGCTTGGAAAAGATACCCACATGGAAGAGAAGATTGAAGAACTGTCCGGTATTTTGCCGGAGGCCCAGGGCTTGTCCGGAACACTTCATCTTGAAGATTTTGACGGCAGTCAGAACCGTATAATCTTCGATAAAAACGGTTGATTGTGCGCATAAACACTTGAATATATTGTATAAACACTTTAAAATGAATTTAATTATGTAGTGGTCTGGGGAGAGGGCTTTTCATAGGGGTTAAAGCCACTGGATCAAGAAGGAGGTCTACATTGCTCGAAATCACAACGAATGAAGTCGATACCGCTGCCAAGATTATAGTTGTTGGTGTAGGTGGAGCCGGCAATAACGCCGTGAATAGAATGGTGGACGAAACCATCGGTGGTGTTGAATTTATTGGAATTAATACAGATAAGCAGGCACTGAACCTGTGCAAAGCACCTACAGTGCTTCAGGTCGGTGAGAAAGTTACCAAGGGCCTTGGTGCCGGCGCTAAACCTGAGGTTGGTGAACAGGCTGCTGCTGAAAGTGCAGAAGAAATCAAAGCTCTGTTAACCGGTGCTGACATGGTATTCGTTACCTGCGGCATGGGCGGCGGTACAGGTACAGGCGGCGCTCCCGTTGTTGCCAGCATCGCTAAGGAACTTGGCTGCCTGACAGTTGGTGTTGTTACAAAGCCCTTCCGTTTCGAAGCTAAGGCTCGTATGAACAATGCACTGGAAGGCATTGAAAAACTGAAACAGAACGTGGATACACTGATCGTTATCCCCAATGATAAGCTTCTGGAAATCGTTGACAGACGTACAACTATGCCCGAAGCTCTGAGAAAGGCTGATGAAGTCCTTCAGCAGGCTGTTCAGGGTATCACAGACCTGATCAATGTTCCGGCTCTGATCAACCTCGACTTTGCTGACGTACAGACAGTTATGACTGATGGTGGCGTAGCCCATATCGGTATCGGCGAAGCTAAGGGTGATGATAAGGCTCTTGAAGCTGTTCAGAAAGCTGTTCAGAGCCCGCTGCTGGAAACATCTATCGAAGGTGCTAAGAATGTTATCATCAACGTATTCGGTGACATTTCCCTGATGGATGGCAATGATGCCGCAACTTATGTACAGAATCTGACAGGCGAAGATGCCAATATCATCTTCGGTGCTATGTACGATGACAGCATGGTAGATGCCTGCCGTATCACTGTTATCGCTACAGGTCTTCAGTCTGAAGCTGCTCCGGCTCCCAGAAGACAGGCTCCTGTTGCTGAGAAAGCTCCGGCTTATCGCACAAGCCCGGTTTCTGCTCCCAGACAGAGTTTCTTCACAAAGGCTCCCGTAGCTGAGAAAGCTCCCATGAATCTGCAGCAGAGCCAGATCAATCCTTCTGTTGAAAGCCGCGACATTCAGATTCCGGATTTCTTAAAGAACAGGAAGTGATCTTATGAAGTGCCCATTCTGTGGATATGAGAACACCCGTGTTGTGGACTCACGCCCTGTTGATGAGAACACAGCTATTCGCCGTCGCCGTATGTGCGATGAATGCGGAAAACGCTTCACATCCTATGAGAAAGCGGAAACCATCCCTCTCATTGTTGTGAAGAAAGACCAGAACCGCGAACAGTATGACCGCAATAAACTGGAAGCCGGTATTCTGCGTGCATGCCATAAGCGTCCCATCTCCGCACAGCAGATTTCTGAGATGGTTGATACTGTGGAAAATGAGATCTACAACGAGAACCTCAAAGAGATTCCCAGTGAACGCATCGGTGAGATCGTTATGGAACGAATCAAAGATCTGGATCCGGTAGCTTATGTACGTTTCGCCAGCGTTTATCGTGAATTTAAGGATGTTAATACCTTCATGGATGAGCTGAAGAAATTCATTCAGTGATTCTGTTAATAATCAAATTTAAAGATAAGAGCTTTGTCTTCGGACAAAGCTCTATTTTTTATATTTGCGATAAATGTCAGACTATTTTTTGTATTGAAGGGCTTGTTGTGTTACAATAAATACAATATTAGATATGCCATTAAGGAGGCTTTTTTATGAGAAGGATTCTTCTTAAACTGAGCGGTGAAGCACTTTCCGGTGATAAGGGTAAGGGCTTTGACGAACCGACAGTTATCAAGGTAGCCAAGCAGGTTAAAACACTGTTGGATGAAGGATGCCAGATCGGCATTGTTATCGGCGGCGGTAATTTCTGGAGAGGTCGTACATCGGAAAAGATCGATCGCACCAAGGCTGATCAGATCGGTATGCTGGCAACTGTTATGAACTGCCTGTATGTATCTGAAATCTTCCGTACAGAAGGTATGGAAACAGGTATTCTGACCCCCTTCACCATCGGTGCTTTCACAGACCTTTTCTCAAAAGATAAAGCGGTTGAAGGTCTTTCAAGCGGTAAAGTCATGTTCTTTGCAGGCGGTATCGGCCATCCCTATTTCTCAACAGATACAGCTACAGTTCTTCGTGCTATTGAGATTGCAGCCGATGAGATTCTGCTGGCTAAATCTATTGACGGTGTATATGACAGCGATCCGGCTAAGAATCCCGATGCCAAGAAGTACGACACTATTTCCATTGATGAAGTAGTCGCTATGGGACTTGGTGTTGTAGATGGTGCAGCTGCTATCCTGGCTAAGGAAAATAAGATGCCCATGCGCGTATTCCATCTGGGCGAAGAAAACAGTATCATCAACGCGGGCCGTGGCGGCGCATGCGGCACTGTGGTGACAGCATAAGGAGGATATTATTTTATGAGTGAAAAAACACAGGTTTATGAAGACAAGATGCAGAAATCACTGAACAGTCTTGAGAAAGAGTTGGCCAGCATCCGTGCCGGTCGTGCTAATCCTCACGTGCTGGATAAGATCACTGTTGATTATTATGGTACACCCACTGCTATTCAGCAGGTAGCCAATGTTTCAGTTCCGGAAGCTCGTATTATCCAGATCGCTCCCTGGGAACCCAAGATGGTTAAAGAGATCAATAAAGCTATCCAGATGTCTGATCTGGGTATCAATCCTCAGGATGATGGTAAAGTTATCCGTCTGATCTTCCCCGAACTGACAGAAGAACGTCGTAAATCTCTGGTTAAAGACGTTAAGAAAAAAGGCGAAGAATCCAAGGTTGCTATGAGAAACATCCGTCGTGATGGTCTGGATGCCTGCAAGAAGATGAAGAAGCAGGACGGCATCTCTGAAGATGAAGTTGCTGATATCGAAGAAGAACTTGGCAAAATCACAGAAAAATACATCAAGAAGATCGATGCTGCTATCGATGAAAAGTCAAAGGAGATCCTGAAGGTTTGAGAAAAGTATTAGTACTTGGTTCAACCGGTTCCATCGGAACTCAGGCTCTGGATGTTATCCGTCTTCACCCCGATATGTTTGAAGCTGTCGGTGTGGCCTGTGGCAGCAGTGTTGATGCTGTTGAAAAACAGGTAAGAGAATTTAAACCCACTTATGCGGCTGTCTATGATGAGACAGCCGCATCTGATTTAAAGGTGCGGTTGGCAGACACAGATGTTGTGGTTCTGTCAGGTATGGATGGCATTCTGGAGATGATCCGCATAAGCGGTGCTGACCTGGTGGTAAACGGTATTGTTGGTATGATCGGTATTCGTCCCATGCTTGTAGCTATTGAGGAGGGTATCGATGTAGCTCTGGCAAATAAGGAGACTTGCGTAACAGCCGGTCATATTATTATTCCTATGGCTAAGGCCAAGGGGGTGCAGATCCTGCCTGTGGATTCTGAACATTCGGCTATATTCCAGTGCCTGCAGGGTAAAGCCGATTCTCGCATTTCCCGCCTGATTCTGACAGCTTCCGGCGGACCTTTCTATGAATGGTCTGAAGATCAACTGAATGAAGTTACGGTAGAGAAAGCCCTGGCTCATCCCAACTGGCTCATGGGTCCCAAGGTTACCATCGATTCAGCATCTATGGTCAATAAGGGCCTGGAAGTGATGGAAGCGGCTTGGCTTTTCGATATGTCTCCCGATAATATCGAAGTGCTGATTCAGCGGGAGAGTACCATCCATTCTGCAGTGGAATATGAAGATAGTTCCATCATTGCTCAGATGGGTCCTTCTGATATGAGAATCCCTATTCAGTACGCTATGACTTATCCTAATCATATGGCATCCCCAGCCCCTAAGATGGACCTGACAAAGCTCATGCAGCTGAGATTTGGCCAGCCTCGCAACGATGTCTTCAGGGGATTGCCTCTGGCTTACGATGCACTTCGCTCCGGCGGTTCTATGCCTACGGTCTATAATGCCTCCAATGAGTGGG
>JAGHUB010000275.1 GCA_018065025.1 Candidatus Equihabitans merdae | reverse complement strand
CCTACCTCCATGCTTTCAGGAGGTGCATCCCAGTCGTCGATGTGGCGGACCGGAGCATTAAGGTAATAATACTCATTGGTCATGACATCGTTGGAGGGATTGCCATTTTTAAAACGGTCGGTATAGATCTGATACATCACGGCACCATGGAGCCAACGGGGCACCTCATATCCCGGAGAAATGAGGAAGTCCGCGTATTCAATATGCTCCTTGGATAAGCCCAATTTAGTGTAGTAGAAAATGCGAGTGCCCACTTCCAGTTCGAAACGGTAATAGATCCGTTCCTCACCCAGATGAGTGGTCCAGGTGAAATAATCAAAGTCACCCTTGGTCTTGCTGTATGTCATCAGATAGCGGCGCTTACCGATCTCGATGTGAATGTTGTCTACCTGTCCCACACCAACACGGATACTGATGGTCACATCCTCTCCCACTTTGGGTTGGAAAGGGGTGCGGAACTGAGGACTTTCATCACTGAAAACGGCCTGACTGTCAAACAGCGGCCGCATATCCATAACATATTTAATTCTATCAATTACTCTGTCTTTCAAAGAGTGCCTCGAATTCTTCTCTGGTTATTTTTTCTTTTTCCAGCAGTAAGGCGGCACAGTCATCCAGAACCTGACGGTTTTCTGTGATGATGGACTTAGCCTTAGCGTAGCACTCGTCGATAATGCGTCTGACTTCATCATCGATGGTTGAAGCTACGGATTCGCTGTAATTTCTGGTGCGCTCAAAGTCGCGGCCGATGAAGACTTCATCGTCACTGCCATAGGCCACCATACCAAGTTTCTCAGAGAAACCATAACGAGTAACCATATCTTTAGCTGTCTCTGTAGCCTGCTTGATATCCTGTGATGCACCTGTTGTGATGTCATCAAAGACCAGCTCTTCGGCCACACGGCCACCAAGAGATACGGTGATGTTCTGCAGCATCTTGCCCTTGGTATTGAAAAGATCATCCTTAGCGGGCAGAGGCATGGTATAACCTGCTGCACCCATACCTGTGGGAATGATAGACACGGAATAAACCGGACCTACATCGGGCAGAACATGGAAGAGGATGGCATGACCGGCTTCGTGGAAAGCAGTGATCTTGCGATCCTTCTCGGAAATGACTTTGCTCTTCTTCTCATCGCCGATACCAACTTTGATCATAGCCTGATTGATATCGCTCTGAGTCAGATAACCACGACCTGTCTTAGCAGATTCGATGGCGGCTTCATTAAGAAGATTCTCCAGATCGGCACCGGAGAAACCGGCTGTGATTCTGGCGATATCTCCCAGATTGACGTCATCGGACAGGGGTTTGTTACGAGCGTGAACTTTAAGGATTTCTTCACGACCCTTAACATCCGGACGGCCTACACCCACCTTACGGTCGAAACGACCGGGACGAAGGATAGCCGGATCCAGAATATCCACACGGTTAGTAGCAGCCATAACGATGATACCTTCGTTGACACCGAAACCATCCATTTCAACAAGCAGCTGGTTCAGAGTCTGTTCACGTTCATCGTGGCCGCCGCCCATACCGGCACCACGGCGTCTGGCTACAGCATCGATTTCATCGATAAAGACGATGCAGGGTCTGTTCTTCTTAGCTTCTTCAAATAAATCGCGGACACGGCTGGCACCGACACCAACAAACATTTCTACGAAATCAGAACCGGAGATGGAATAGAAAGGTACACCGGCTTCACCGGCAACGGCCTTGGCCAGCAAGGTTTTACCTGTACCGGGAGGGCCCACCAGGATAACACCCTTGGGAATACGGGCACCTACGGCTGTGAACTTGGCAGGATCTTTCAGGAACTCTACCACTTCAGCCAGATCTTCTTTTTCTTCTTCCAGACCGGCAACATCCTTGAAAGTAACCTGCTTGTCTTTATCGGAATGCAGATGAGCACGGCTCTTGCCGAAATTCATCATCTGGGCATTGCCGCCGCCCTGAGCACGCATCATCATGGTCATCATGAAGAACATGAAGAGACACATGATCAGCACAGGCAGGACAGATGTCAGGAATGCACTTTCACGAGTGATGTCCCTCAGACGAATGCTGACTTTCTTATCAGCCAGAGATTTCTGGAACTCATTGACGTCAGACACATAGAAAGTACCCTTTTCACCACTCTTAAGTGTGGCGGTGACAGAACCTGTGGGAACCTCCTTATTCTGTCCGATGGTAACGCTAAGGACATCACCCTTTTCGACGTCTTGCCAGAATGCTTCAGCTGTGTAGTCTGAAGTGTCGCGCGTATGGGAACTGGCATAGAAGAAGGCAGCGGTAACAGCTATGATAATAATAAGCCATACCACTGACACGCTTCTGCGTGGTTGATTGTTCATATTATTCTACAACTCCAATGTACGGCAGGTTACGATACTTCTGGTCATAGTCCAGGCCGTAACCGATAACAAACTTATCTTCAATAACAAAACCAACATAGTCTACTTTAACATCTTTTTCACGACGATCCGGCTTGTCCAGCAGTGTGCAAAGCTTGATGTC
>JAGHUB010000243.1 GCA_018065025.1 Candidatus Equihabitans merdae | reverse complement strand
GGATGAGGAGGGCAATCGCACATCGGCCGCCAGAGAGATCGCAGATGGCTTTGACGAGGTGATGATCGACGAATACCAGGATTCTAATTTCGTTCAGGAAGATATTCTGCCAGCCGTCAGCCATATCGATGACGGCATGGACAATTATTTCTGTGTGGGTGACGTTAAGCAGAGTATTTATCGCTTCCGTCAGGCCAGACCTGACCTTTTCATGGAAAAGTACCGCGCCTATGCCGCAGGCATAGGGGGCCGTCGCATCGACCTCCATCAGAACTTCCGTTCCAGACCGGAGATATTGGATGGGACTAATACCATTTTCCGCTCTATCATGCGGCAGGAAGTTGGCGACATCGATTACGACGATGATGCGGCCTTGGAAGAAGGCAATCGCACGGTCCGTCTCCTGAATGCCCTTGGTCAGGAAGATCATCAGATCGAAGTGGACGTGGTGGATGCCCACCTGTCTAAAGAAGACAAGCAGGATATGGGCTCCGATGCCGATGATTTTAAGAAGAACATGCTGGAAGCCCAGATCGTGGCCACGCGCATCAAGGATATGGTGGGGAAATACACCGTTGAGGAGACCAAAGACGGTGTAGTTACCACTCGTCCTCTGACTTATGGGGTCGTGGTTATCATTATGAGATCCACTAGGGATTGGGTAACGACTTTCAAGAAGGTGCTGGAGTCACAGGATATCCCCTGCATCGCCGAGCAGAAGAAGGGCTTCTTCAGTGCCTAGGAAGTGACACTGGTGCTGAATCTCCTGTCTGTTCTGGACAATGAACGTCAGGATATTCCATTTGTGTCTCTCATGACCTCTGTGGTAGCCGGTTTTACCGGGGAAGAACTGGCTCAGATCCGTGGCCATCAGCCGGATAATAAAGAAGCCTGTTTCTGTGATGCCGTAAAAGCCTATATAGAAAATGGCCCTGACCGGGCCCTGGCTTTTCACCTGAATGCTTTCATGGAGACCCTGGAGGATTATCGCCGTCGTGCTGTCTACACACCTATTCGGGAACTGATCGAAGAGATTCTGACGGAGACAGGCTTTGGTGTCTATGCCGCTTCCCTTCCCGGCGGTGAACGCCGTGAGGCTAATTTGCGGGCTTTGTGTGAGAAAGCGGCAGTCTACGAGAAGACTAGCTATGTAGGCCTCTTTAATTTCGTCCGTTACATTCGTACTTTGGAAAAATACGAACAGGATCCGGAGGTGGCTTCTTTTGGCGGCGCATCTGATGCGGTTCGTATCCTTACTATTCATTCCAGCAAGGGCCTGGAGTATCCGGTGGTCTTTGTCAGCAGTATGGGCAAGGGTTTCAATACCAGTGACCTGAATGCCATGGTGCTGACAGATCCCTTCTATGGTATCGCTTCGGATTATGTGGATTACGAAAATCGTGTTAAGATGCCCACTCTTAAGAAAGAGGCCATTCGGCATCGACTGAAGAAGGAATCCATCGGTGAAGAATTGAGGGTTCTCTATGTAGCCATGACCAGAGCCAAGATGAAATTGATCCTGACAGGAGCCTTTGATAAGAAGGATTGGAGAAAGGACCAGGAACAGCGCCGTCTGGAGGAGGGCCGCTTAAGTGCTGCCACTATCACAGAGGTAGGCTGCTATTATGATCTGGTTCTCCCGGTGGTTCTGTCTCATGAAAATGATGAGACAAAGCAGTTTGACCTGAGGGAATACGATAAGGATGCCTTTATCCTGAGTGCCGAAGAGGAGTTGGAATATACCCGTCTTGGCATTGATTATCTGGAAAACATGGACCTTAATCAGATATCAGATCAGGAGATGCATGACATCATTCAGGAACGCTTCAACTATCATTCTCCGGAAGAAGGTTCGTCAACGACACCTATGAAGGTTTCTGTTTCCTATGTGAAACAGGAGCATATGCAGGACGAAGACGGGGTGAGAGCCGACCAACCGGAAAAACCCCGATCAGTGATTCCTGAATTTAAGAAAGATCAGGAGGAACGACAGTATCTGTGGGGTGCTGATCTTGGTACCGCTTACCACGATGTCCTGTATCGTCTGGATTTCCCGTCCTGCTGTGATGACAGCGG
>JAGHUB010000308.1 GCA_018065025.1 Candidatus Equihabitans merdae | reverse complement strand
TAGAGGCCGGCTTCTTCCATAGCCTCCAAAGCTGCACTTACCTTGGGTTTGTCATCACGGTAGGTGACACCATACCACTGGTCTGTGGTCTTCTCTACTTTAACCGTTGCCTTGTCAGCAGCCAGCAGATTGGAAACCACGCCGGGCAGATAATATTCGCCCTTGAGGGGATTCTCCACCAGAGCCTTGTCCAGGAAAGCGGCAAACTGAGCATCCAGTTCCTTGAAAATGCTGGGATGGAAGCCCCACATATTCATGGAAACGATGGTGTCTTCCGGAAGAGATGTGTAAGTCGCACCGTCATCTTCGGTAAATGCCGGACCATCGGCTTTCTTTTCGATGCGAGTTCTTTCGGTAACGCTCTTCAGATAACCCTCTTCTGTTGTCTCGCAGACGCCACGGGCTACGGAACCAAACTCAGTCAGGGTATTCTTAAGAAGGAAACCGGCCATGACATAACGTTCCTTGTCGTCATCCGGGTTAGCTCTCAGATAATCGGCTACGATGCGGAAGGCCTCAGCCCCATAGAAGTCATCGGCATTGATAACGGCACAGGGACCATCTACAACGTCCTTGCAGCTAAGGAGGGCATGACCTGTACCCCAGGGTTTGACGCGGTCAGCAGGCACTTCATAGCCCTCCGGAACATTTGTCAGTTCCTGGAAAGCGTAGACAGTTTCACATTTTTCGGCGATACGGTCACCGATGGCTTCTCTGAAGTCTGCTTCATTTTCCTTTTTAATAACGAAGACGACCTTCTCGAAACCGGCTTTTAAAGCATCGTGGATAGAGAAATCCATGATAATGTGTCCGGCCTTGTCCACGGGATCGATCTGCTTCAAACCACCATAACGGCTGCCCATACCGGCGGCCATGATAACCAGTGTTAATTTACCCATTTGCTATATACTCCTCATCTTTAAAATGCTATACTTGCGTGATGTGTGATACAGAGTCATTATATCATCAACCATCACATCCGACCACGATTCCTGAAAAGCTAGAAAAGGATACTTTAGAAAATGTCTTCACCCCGCAATACCACCAATAATGACACACCGCTTTTCGCACGTCCCTACATGCTGATCGTAGGTGCCCTGATCTGCACCACCTTGTGGGGTAGTGCCTATCCCAGTATTAAGACCGGTTATCTCCTCTTCGATATCCCTGCCGCTGATTCCGCTGCCCAGATCTTATTTGCAGGCTGCCGCTTCACTCTGGCCGGTATCATGGCCATGATTGCCGGAAGTTTTATCCAACGTAAAGTGCTGATTCCCAAGAAGGCATCCCTGCCTAAGATCGGCCTGCTCTGTCTCCTTCAGACTGTCGTTCAGTACGTCTTCTTCTACATCAGTCTGGCCCACATGACAGGTGTTAAGTCTTCTATCTTAAGTTCCATCAGCGTCTTCTTCAGTCTGATCTTCGCGGTATATATCTTCCGTCAGGAGAAGATGACCATGAACAAGCTGCTGGCCACCATCGTCGGTTTCACCGGTATCATCATCGTTAACTTAGGCGGCGACTTCAGTTTAGACTTCCATCTGCTGGGCGAAGGTTTCATGATCCTTTCCAGTATCTCCTACACCTTCTCCACCATTTTTCTGAAGATCTTCTCCAAAGACGAAGATCCGGTTATCTTAAGCGGTTGTCAGTTTATCGTAGGCGGCATCATCATGATCATCATCGGCCTGCTGATGGGGGGCCATTTTGGTCAGGTAACTCCCTCCGGTCTGTGCCTGCTGCTTTACATGGCATTCATCTCAGCTGCCGCATACTCCCTGTGGGGTATCCTGCTGAAGTATCATCCGGTTACAAAGGTTACCATCTTTACATTTACCACCCCCATCTTCGGCGTCATCCTGTCCGGTATCATTCTTGGGGAATATGATCAGATCATGAAGATCCAGAACCTGATTGCTTTGGTCATGGTCTGCTGCGGTATTTACCTGATGAATCATGTAGGTACAAAGAAAGCTGCCGCGTAATACATTTGTCAAAGAATAAAGCAAGAGCTGCTCACGACGGAGCAGCTCTTTTTCATTACCTTGATGGCATTGTTGTATTTCTTTGATGGGCAATCAACGTCCCTGATCGTTAATCAGGATAATGCCTTAGATTCCCGGCATCAGCTGGCGGCGGTACTGGGCCACCATTTTCAGGGCGATGTAACCGATGATGACATCGATGGGAAGCATGACGGCATTGGACAGGATACGGCCCGGCAGGATAGCCAGCAGGGCCTGACCGTACATGATCTTAAGCCACAGGGAATTGAGGCCGATATTGACGATGAGTTTTACCAGAAACTGTGCCAGGATCATACGGGTCCAGGTCAGAGTCTTGCGATAGAGAATGACACCATAGATCACAGCACCCAGGATAGCGGAAATGGTGAAACCCGGGAAGAATGAACCTGACGGGGTCAGGATATATTTGATAATATCCAGAAGACCACCGAAGACACCACCTACTACAGGACCGAATAAGAAGTCCACGATGAGGTTTGGCAGGAATGAAAAGCCGATACGGATATAGCTGCCGATACGGATGGTGGCCACGTAATTCAGGACCACAGCCAGTGCCATCATCAGACCGCAGATGGTCAGGGCACGGACATTTCTAAAGTGACTAAGTGACGATTTGAACATAAAAAACCTCCTTTCGCAGTATTCCCCTTACTACAGAAAGGAGGTTATTTTTTAGGATAAAAC
>JAGHUB010000406.1 GCA_018065025.1 Candidatus Equihabitans merdae | reverse complement strand
CTATGCCTTGTGTCAATGTGGGACCGTGGGGTAAGGATTTCCACAAACTGACGGAGCGCGTTTATAAAGAAGACATGTACGAAAGAACACCTGTCATTCTGAATGAGACCATTCGTCACATGCTGAATGATTGATACTGTATTCACGGTTCATGAATGAGGGTTCATGGTTATTGGATACAGATATTGATATTAAGTAACTTTCTGATAATGCCATTCTTGTGCAGTATCGGATCAATGCTCTAGAGGGTTATATGAGGAGATATTTATTATGAGTATTGAAGATTGGATTAACGTCATAGTTTATGACTGGATGTGGGGCACACCATTGGTTGTCTTCGTTCTCGGTGCCGGTTTCTATATCAGCATCCGTTCCGGTTTCTTCCAGCTGACATGGTTTGGTAAAGCCATGAAGCGTGCCAAAGAAACACTCTTTGGCCAGAAGAAGGACGACGCCAGCAATGCCGGTGTTCTGTCATCTCTTGAAGCTATGAGTACCGCTATCGGTACAACCGTTGGTGTTGGTAACATCGGTGGTGTTGCTACAGCTCTTGCTGTTGGTGGTCCCGGTGCTATCTTCTGGATGTGGGTTTCCGGTCTGCTTGGCATGATCGTAAAGTCAGCCGAAATCACACTGGCCGTTCACTATCGTGTTAAAGATGGTGACAAAGAAGCTTACGGCGGTCCCAACTACTACATGAAGCACGGTATTGGCGAAGAAATGAAGAAGCCAAAACTGTACATCATCCTTAGTGCTCTGTTTGCTATCGGTTTCTCACTGAGCTACTTCATCAACATTCAGACATACACAGTTGCTGAAGCTCTTGAGTCCACATTTAACTTCAGCATGATGGGCAGCGCTATCCTGTTCACAGTCGTTCTGTACGGCATGATCAGCGGCGGCCTTAAGGGTATCGGTAAGATTGCTACATTCCTGGTTCCCTTCATGTGTCTGTTCTATCTGATCGGTGGTCTTTTCATCGTTATCACACACATCGGTACTGTTCCGGGCATCATCGGCCAGATCTTCTCCAACGCTTTCACAGGTACAGCTGCTGCCGGTGGTTTTGCCGGTGCTACTGTGAAGCTTGCTCTTCAGACAGGTATGGCTCGTTCCGTATTCTCCAACGAAGCTGGTTGGGGTACTGCTCCCATGATTCACGCTTCTGCTCAGGTTGACCATCCGGTTAAGCAGGGTATGCTGGGTATCTTCGAAGTATTCGTTGATACATTCATCATCTGCACAATGACTTGCCTGGTTATCATGTGCACAGGTCAGTGGAACTCCGGTCTTGACGGTGCTGCTCTGACTCTGTCAGCTTTCGAAAGCGGTCTGGGTGTTGTTGGTCGTTACATCCTGGCTATCGGTGTATTCCTGTTCGGTATCACAACATCTTCAGGTCTGTATGCTCAGATCGAAGTTGTTCTTCGTTACGTTGTTGGTGAATCCAAGGCTAAGAAATTTGCTCTGGCCTTCTACAAATGGACTTATCCGCTGCCGTCACTGCTGCTGGTAGTTATCGCCGTAGCCGGTGGTCTGTCAGGTTCAACAGTATGGATCATCTCCGATGCCGGTGTTGGTCTGCCAATCTTCATCAACTTAGCTGCTCTGGTTATTCTGACACCCAAGTTCCTGGCACTGACCAAGGACTACAAAGCCAGATTCCTTGGCCAGGGTAAAGTTGATCCCGACTTCAAGATCTTCTACGATGAAGCTCAGGATAAGGTTGCTAAGGAAAATATCAGCAAGGAAGTTTAATGCTTACCTGCATACAAATGAAAATGTCTATAGAGAAAGGCTGTCGCTTGTGCGGCAGTCTTTTTCTGTGTATACGATGAGCCAAGTGGCTGCGGGTGCTTGCACACAGGCAGACATTTGGCGAACGTACATCATCGAGACGACAGTCGAGATGTTGTACGAAGTAT
>JAGHUB010000091.1 GCA_018065025.1 Candidatus Equihabitans merdae | reverse complement strand
TATCTCTTCCGTTATCTGCCCTGGGCCATGGAGGATGGTGACCTTACCAGCAAGCTTAATATGGGGCGCTTAAGCTGCCTGATCATCCGGGATCTGACTTTGAAAAATGTCATTGAAAATGGTGGTGTGCTGAATCAGGCCTGCATTATCCGTGCCGTCAACACCTGGTCTAAGGTTTTGGAATATGCCGACGACAACCTGATCTATCTATTCGAAGCTTGATGGACTAAGTTATCTCGCTGAAGTAGCCTTGCATGTTCCGTCGCAGGCACGCGTCGTCCCCCTCAACTAACCCCTGCGGGGTGGATTTTCGGGCTCCTTTGGCTTAACGCCTGCTTACGGAATCATGCAGGCTCCTCATTTCTATACTGTATCCCATAAAATTAAGGATATGCCGTATCTCTTACGAAATATAGCATATCCTTAATTTTATCCTTATATAAATTCTTTGATGCGTTCATAGATAGATTCGCTATCCATGCCCAGATTGTGTTTCAGAATGTCGATATTGCCCTGTTCTACGTATTTGTCAGGGATGGCTATATTGATCATGCGGCATTCCGGGTGATGCTGCATCATGTAATCATTGATTGCAGAGCCCATACCACCCGTGAAGACATTTTCTTCCATGGTGACAAATACTTTGCAGTCAGCTGCCAGCTGGTCCAGAAGTTCGGTATCCAGGGGTTTTACAAAGCGCATGTTGACCAGGGCCACTTCTTTACCATTTTCCTGAAGAATCTTTTCATGAAGATGGCCGGCACAGGACATCATAGAGCCTACGCCCAGAAGGGCTATATCCCGGCCTTGGTGAAGCAGTTCTGCTTTGCCATATTCCACAGGAGCGATCTGACCCTCAAAGCCTGTGTAGGCTTCACCACGGGGATAACGTACTGCTATAGGTCCTTCCATATAGTTAGCAGCAAAATGAATCATGGCCTGCAATTCTTCTCCGTTCTTGGGAGCCATGACTGTCATATTGGGCAAATGACTCAGGTATGACAGGTCAAAGATGCCGTGATGGGTCTCACCATCAGAACCAACGAAACCTGCCCGATCCAAAGCAAAGATTACCGGCAGTTTCTGAAGGCAGACATCGTGACTGAGCTGGTCATAGGCTCTTTGAAGGAATGACGAATAGATGGCGGCCACGGGATGTAAGCCGGCACAGGCCATACCAGCTGCCATGGTGACAGCATTTTGCTCAGCTATGCCTACATCGAAGAAACGTTCCGGATAGGCCTTCTGGAAGGCTGAAAGACCGGTACCGTCAGGCATGGCTGCTGTAATGGCTGTCAGCTCAGGATGGTCTGCTGCTTCTTTAATCAGCTGTTCTGCGAAAAGCTTGGTATAAGAAATGCCTTTCTTCTTCAAGGTCTTACCGGTTTTAATATCAAAGGGATCCACGCCGTGATAAGGAGTGGGTGTTGCTTCTGCCGGACCGTAGCCTTTACCTTTTTGGGTAAGCACATGAACGATAACCGCATGGTCCAGCTC
>JAGHUB010000419.1 GCA_018065025.1 Candidatus Equihabitans merdae | reverse complement strand
CCTCTGAACACACCATCGGTGATGCTGTTCGCCAAGCTTTGGAAGGTCAGAAGACCAAATATATCGAAGACCTGTCTGCCGATCCGGATTGGAAGAAGGATACCAGATTATCCGATGGCAGAGCATTTGCTTACCTGAAGATTGCTGAAGGCTGCGACAAGAATTGCACCTATTGTGTTATTCCTTCCGTTCGTGGTCATTACAGAAGCTATCCCATGGAAGCTTTGGTGGAAGAAGCTGCTCATCTTGTGGAAAATGGTGCCAGAGAGCTGATCCTTGTAGCTCAGGAGACCACCCTTTACGGTATGGACTTGTATGGAAAGAAGTCTCTTCACATCCTGCTTGAGAAGCTTTGTGCTATCGAAGACCTGAAATGGATCCGCATCCTCTATGCTTATCCGGAAGAAATCTACGATGAGCTGATTGAGGTTATGGCCAGAGAGGAAAAGATCTGTCATTACCTGGATATGCCGGTTCAGCACAGTTCCAATGATGTTCTGAGACGCATGAACCGCCGAACAAAGCGTGAATCCATCTTAAAAACCATTGAAAAACTGAGACAGGCTATGCCGGATATCGTTCTTCGTACCACACTGCTGACGGGTTTCCCGGGAGAAACTGAGGCAGATGTAGACGATCTGGAAGCCTTCATCGAAGAAGCTGCTTTTGATCACCTCGGGGTTTTCGCCTATTCACAGGAAGAAGACACCCCCGCCGCCAATATGCCCAATCAGATCGAGGAAAGTGAGAAAGAAGCTCGCCGAGATCGACTGATGGAGGCTCAGCAGGCTGTGTCTGCTGCATGCGGACAGAACCGTATCGGTCAGACCATGGAAGTCATGATTGAAGGCTATTTGCCGGATGATGGTATATACATTGCCAGAAGCTACGGTGACGCACCGGATGTTGATGGTTACGTCTTTATTGAATCGGATCACGATTGGATGACCGGAGACTTTATTAATGTAGAGATCACCGACGCATCCGAATACGATCTTCAGGGAGAATATGTAGATGAATACACCGAATAAACTGACATGCCTGCGCATGATCCTGGTCATTCCTTTTGTTATCTTTATGCTGGCAGGCAGATGCGAAGGCATCTCCAAATGGCTGGCTTTGGCTATCTTTATCGTAGCCGCTCTGACTGATACCTTAGATGGTTATCTGGCCAGAAAGTACAACCTGATCACAGACTTTGGTAAGTTCATGGATCCCCTGGCAGATAAGCTGCTGGTATGTTCAGCCCTGATCTGTCTGGTAGATATCGGCCGTTTCGTTACATGGGGCTGCCTGATCATCATCGCCCGTGAATTTATCATCAGTGGTTTCCGTCTGGTTGCCAGTGACAACGGCATCGTTATCGCTGCCAGCTGGTGGGGCAAGATCAAGACGATCGTTCAGATGGTTATGATTATTTTACTGATCATCAACTTCACCAATCCGGTACTCTATGTGATCACACAGATCAGCGTATATCTCAGCATTATCCTGACAGTGGTATCTCTGGTGGATTACATCATGAAGAACAGACAGGTTATCACCTCTTATAAATAAGGCAGGTAATAAATGGCATTAGAAGATCGTTTAGTATCCAACTTATATAAACGTGGTCTGACTATCAGCACAGCAGAATCCTGTACAGGTGGTCTGATCGCCGGCCGTATCATCAATGCCCCCGGGGCATCAGCTGTCTACAATGAAGGTTTCATCACATATTCCAATGCAGCTAAGGAGAAATACTTAGGTGTAGGACATGATACTCTGGAAGAGTATGGGGCTGTCAGTGCCGAGACTGCATTTGAAATGGCACTGGGTTGCTGTGAACGTACCGGTTCCGATATGGCGGTTATTTCCACCGGCATCGCAGGTCCGGATGGCGGCACACCCGAGAAGCCGGTTGGTCTTGTTTACATTGCTGTGTGCAGCGGATCCCAGGTAGTGGTAGAAGAGTGCCATTTCTCAGGAAGCCGTTCAGAGATCAGAGAAGCCAGTGTGGAAGCTGCCCTCAACCTGGTCAGCAAGGTAATGGCCGAAGTAAGATAAGTATTTAATTAAATTTTTAAGATAGGAGCTTTACAACAATGAGTAAGATTCAGATGACAACACCGCTGGTCGAGATGGACGGCGATGAGATGACAAGAGTCCTGTGGAAGATCGTCAAAGATGAACTGATCCTTCCCTTCGTAGACTTAAAGACAGAATATTATGACCTTGGTCTGGAATACAGAGCCCAGACATATGCTCAGCTCACCATCGATTCTGCAGAAGCCACCATCAAGTCCGGCGTCGCTGTAAATTGAGCCACCATCACTCCCAACCCGGCTCGTGTCAAAGAATATAACCCGAAGAAGATGTGGAAGAGCCCCAATGGTACTATCCGTGCTATCTGTGACGGTACTGTATTCCGTGCCCCTATCCTGGTTAAGGGTATCGATCCGGCTGTTGTTAACTGGAAGAAGCCCATCACCATCGCCCGTCACGCTT
>JAGHUB010000146.1 GCA_018065025.1 Candidatus Equihabitans merdae | reverse complement strand
GGTCGTGGTTGGATCGCCTTCGCTATCTGCTTCCTGGGCAACTGGTCACCCCAGGGTGCCGTTCTTGGCACCCTGGCCGTCGGTCTTGCTGATGCCCTCTCTATCTACTTCCAGGTTGGCAGCACAGCCTTCCCGACAGAGTTGATCATGGCCCTGCCTTATATCCTGACAATCCTTCTGACAATCTTCAGAAGCAACTTCAAGGTACCGGCACAGCTTGGTGTTCCCTACAGCAAGGAACATTAATTCTAAGCTGATACGACCCTCGATTCCAGATCGGGGTATATCCTCAAAACTAAAAAGTGACGTAAAAAGAGCGGGAGACCAGTTGGTTTCCCGCTCTTGACGTTGTTATAAGTTTGATGCTTGTTTAGAAAAATGTTAGTGGCTTTTGAACTTATTCGGCATCCTCAAACATGTTTTCGTCCAGGATCTCATCGAAGGCATCCAGAACCTGTTCATATTCTTCGTCATCATCGATGTATTCGATCTCCGGATCTTCGTCTTCGCTCTTCAGAATGTAGCGATAGAAGATGACATCGTTCAGGTCATCGGATTCCACCGGCTGCAGAGCGATGTACTGACGATCGTTGACCGGATAGATGGCCAGAATAGCGTAATCTACTTCAGTATCATCTTCCATAGTCAGGGTTACTGTGCCAAGATCTTCAAATTCTTCAAATTCTTCGTTATTGTTAATGTCGCTCATACAATCCTCCTCGAACAAGTTGTTATCAGAATGATTCACATCTGATTTTTCTCAGCATATCAGAATATGTTTTGAAAAGCAACAGGCGGGTTTTGACCCTTGCTTTAACACGTGTTAAGATAAACAAAACACGATAATTGACGGAGAAAGACGGGGGAAGAGGCTATGGCAAGGATGTCTAAGAGAAACTCAAACAATCCATCAGATATCAGATGCCCCGGCGTTTACCCCATGGGTTCCACCACAGTTTTTGCCTTTGATACGGCAGGATATAAGCAGGTATCTTTCGTGGTGGCTGATGCCCTGACCCATGAAGTGCAGCAGACATTTTCCCTGACATCCGACCCCTGCCTTGGCAGTCTTGGTACCATTACCATTGAGACAGCTATGCTTAAAGGCATGGGCTATTATTATCTGTGCGATGGTGAGAAGACATGGGATCCCTATGCAGCTTGTGTAAAAGACGAGCTGTGTTTTTTGATGCCCCGGGGTAAGACAGTTACCCCTCTTGGGCGAGTGCCTGAAGATATTCCCGATATGCTTATTTATAAGCTTCATGTCAGAGGCTTTACTAAAAATGCCCGCATGAAAGCTGATCTGCAGGGAACTTTTAAGGGCCTTGAGAAGAGGCTGGACTATCTGGTATCTTTGGGTATCAATACCGTGGAAATGATGCCGGTTTATACCTTTGATCCCACACTGATCGATCCTAAAACAGGCCAGGTCCGTTACGGTATTAAAAACTATTGGGGTTACAGTGCGAAAAATGCTTTCCTGTCCCCCAATTGCCGTTATTGTGCAAGTTCTGATCCGGTAAGTGAATTCAAGCATCTGGTTAAGGCTATGCACGATCGCAACCTGGCATGTTATCTTGAATTCTTCCTGCCTTATGGAACAGATCCAACTCTCGTTAGAACTGTGCTTCATCATTGGCGAATCTACTATGGTGTTGATGGTTTCAGAGTTTTCGGTGGCGGCGAACAGGCTTACCTGCTCCTGCAGGATCCCCTTCTTAAAAATGTCCATCTGATCTTTGAGGGATTGGATGAGGGGTGTCTGAAACTGGCCGAACAGCGTCTGATGCCGGTGTCCGTTGAAGATCGTGCTTTCACCTATGTGATGCGAGAAACCCTGAAGGGCGATGAAGACAAGATCGGCGTTTTTACTTACAGGATGCTGAGAAGCGGCAGGATCTGCCGTCCTGTCAATACGGTAGCAAGTACTAATGGGTTCACTTTGTATGACCTGGTGTCCTACAATAACAAGCACAATGAAGCCAATATGGAATACAACCGGGACGGCGATGGCTATAATGCTTCCTGGAATTGCGGTGAAGAAGGTACCACCAAAGGGCGAAAGATTCGCCTGCTTCGTATGAAGCAGATGAAAAATGCTCTGGCCTACCTTTTCTTGTCTCAGGGCATTCCTATGTTGAATCAGGGTGATGAGCGTCTCAATACCCAACAGGGTAATAACAATGCTTATGCCTCAGATAATGACTTGGGTTGGATCGACTGGAGTGAGAATCGCTATACCAGAGAGATGACCAACTTTGCTAAAGGCATGATTGCTTTGCGTCAGCATTTTCCCATGCTGCACCAGATAGAGCCTCTTCGTGAAGTGGATTATATGGCCTATGGCACACCGGATGTTTCTTTCCATGAACGTAAAGCCTGGTATCATACATTTTCAAGGCAAAGCCACGCCATAGGCATGCTCTACAATTTGAGATTTGCAGGAGACAAGGGCTATCTCTATTTGGCTGTTAATAACGGCCAGGCATGCTCATTGGCATTGCCTGAATTAAAAGACGCCTCAGAATGGTCCCTGCTTATGTGCACCGCCCATCCGGGACGATCTGTCTATCTGGAGGATCCCAGACCTCTTGGTCCGATAGCTTGCTATGAGGCACCGGAACGCAGTGTTTCTGTCTTAATGTCTGATTCACTGCCTGTAAATACAATAAAAAAATCAGAAATGAGAGATACAGTTGATGAGTAACGACAACAAGATTACATTGGCCAAAACATGGGGACATTTTAAGACCATTACCCGTCATCATCATAAGGTCATGTGTTATTGCCTAAGAGGCGGATTGATCCGGCAGGGCATTTTCCATGATCTGTCCAAGCTTTCTCCCACGGAATTCTGGGTGGGTGCCAGGTATTTTCAGGGAACCAGAGGTCCCAACAATGCAGAGCGAGAATCAACAGGTGTCTCTACATCATGGTGTCATCATAAGGGCCGTAATAAACACCATTATGA
>JAGHUB010000100.1 GCA_018065025.1 Candidatus Equihabitans merdae | reverse complement strand
ATTTTATGCTGTTAGGTTGCCTCAGCTCGATTTTCACCCATTATGTTTATTATAATCGAGAGCAAGGCATATTAAAAGAAATAAATTAAATTCGTCATAATAACCTATTTTCTGTATTTTTATTGAATTTTTACTGAAAAAACACATAGATTTGCCAAGCAGAAAAAGTATGATAGAATACAATTATCAATAAAGCGATGAAAGGATGCCTTATGGGTACCGATACAAGAAATATTCCTCTTTCATTTTCATACAACGAAAGATTGACATTCCGTATAGCACCGGTTAACAAAAAGATCATGAGTGCCGATGCGGACTGGCTCTTGGATGAAGAGATGTGCATGACGCCGGAAGTAGGCATCAGCATGCTTCTCCCCTTTATTGAGCCTTACATGAAGCATGAGTTCAAATTCGATGAAGAGATCAATACCATGGCTTTCTCCAGTGTCAAAGCCCTGATTCGTGACCTGACTCAGACCTGCGATATCCTGGAGAAGCAGTTCAACAATCCGGCTCTGACCCAGTTTAAGGATCAGCTGCCCCTGGCTGTGATCGCCGGAGATGCCGCCGCCTCTATCGCTACCTCTGCCGGCAAGGCTGAGCGCAACAAGCTTCTTAAGGAAAACCTGCCGGTTATCTTAAGATTCTATGACGATGTCATCGATCAGCTGAAGCATTATCTCAAGGATTTCCGTGAAGACGGCTTCCGCCATATCGCTATCACTACCCCGTAAAAGACTAAGGCCCACCGAATAAACCGGTGGGCCTTAAATAATATACCCCGATCTGCGATCGGGGGCCGTGTCGCGGAGTGACATCAAAAGAATGCGGAAGCATTCTTTCTTCAACCTTATGTTCTGAATTTTTCGATGAGGAGTTTGATTTTTCCGCTGACCTTATATGGTGCATCGGGATCGTCTCCCGGCAGCTCAATGTCCACATCTTTGATGCCACTGACAAATCGCTTGTCTTTTATGAGCAGCTCCCCTTTTTGGATCATCTTGTATTCGGTGACTCCGCCACCGATGGTGCCGTAAACCTCTCCGGCATCATTTAATACCATGCGGGTCCCTTTCTTTCTGGGAACAGATCCTTCCGTTTCAAGGATGGTAAACAGAAGTTTTGTACCTTCCCGGGACAGTGCCTCTTTAATCTGATTGGTCAAATCAAAATCCTCTTTGATTCCTGCTTTTTCCTGAATGATCTCACCCATGATAGCTACGGCGATTTCTGCAGGAGACTCTGCGTGAATGGTTAAGCCTATAGGTGTGTGAACCCGGGATAAAAGGGAATCCGATATTCCTTTCTTTCGCAGCACTTCAAAAGTATTTTCCGACTTACGTCTGCTGCCCAGCATACCGATATAGAAGTATTCCTTGGCCAGGCATTCTCCCAGGCAAATGGTATCTGTCTCGGGACCCTTGCTGGCTATGATAAATGCACTATGAGGTGTCCCTCGTACAGAAGACAGCATAGAGACATAATCGCCTGTTCTCACCTCATCTGCACCGGCCTCCCGGGCTTTCTCGGCGAAAAAGGGACGGTCCTCGAAAACGATGACATGAAAGTCCAACATCTTACCCAGTCGAAGAACATAGTTGGCTACATGTCCGCCGCCACAGATGTAAAGGCGGTAGCCCTGATCTTCTTCCAATAATTCTTTCAGACGTTCTTCGTTCATACCCTACTCACTCTTCAAGGATTGTCAGCAGGTCATCTCCCTCCGGACACATGACCATGCTGCGATGATAGTTGCGATAATCAGCCACCATCATGACGTCGCCTCCGCATACCTGACAGGTATGGGGATAGGACCGCATTAAATCAAAACCTGTTGCCAAAGTGCAGTTAGTGAAACATCTGCCTTTTATAGGTTTCATATCCTTCTTAAGGACATATAGATTAAGCTTAGGACGGTTACTCAAAGCACCGCACTCCTGACATTGATAGAGGGCCATCTCATTGCTGATAGCACCATCAGGATGACGATCAAAGAAATCCCGCTCTTCCTGACCATACAGACCTTTCTCCATCTCTATAATTTGTCTTGAGGCAGTCTCTTTCGCCTCGACGCCCTCTCCTGATGCTGTGTACTCAACATTAAGGGAGTAACCACAAGAGGGGCAGCGATATCTGACCAGATCCGGCATCATTTCCTCCGTTTCTTAAACTTGCCACGAAATATCTTTCTGTCTGCCAAGGGTGTTATGCCAAAGATACGTTTATAAGCTGAAGAAAAACCTCCCTGGCTCATCCCCACAAGATGGGCAATCTCACTCATGGACTTTTTACCTTCCAGCACATACTGCCTGGCGGTTTTCATTCGTATGGAAATAACATGTTCTGAAAAGTTTTCACCTACCTGCTTCTTCAGAAGCTGGCTGATATAATCAGCTGACAGCCCCACCTTGTCTGCCACATAGGTTCGAAGATCGGGCCTCATCAGGTTGCTGCTGATCAATCTTTCAACATAACGAATACGTTTACCAAGATCGATATCAAATACTTCAAATGTCCGCTCGGACATTTCCAGTTCTTCTGCTTCTTCCTGCTTGTGCCGCATGGCCATGAAATGCTTGTAGAATTCTTTCAAAAAATCATATTCCGATCCGGGATAGCAATCAATCATACCTTCCCCAAGCCAGATTCGATCTGTACTTGTTTCATACTCGATAGATTTGTTCCCATCTGAACATTTATAGACTACATAATATACAGCGATCCTATCAGCTTTTGTATTACTCTCCACTTCACTCATGTTGACTGCCTTCCTCATTATTGATTATTCGGCGACTGTAGCGATATGCATTAGGTGTCATACCAAAGTGTTTCTTGAAGCGCTTACAAAAATAGCTGAAATTATTGTATCCCACGGTCAGGGCAACATCTCGAATCATGATGTCTGATTCGATCAGAAGCCTGGCGGCTTTCTCCATACGTTCGTTGTTAATATATGATCCAATAGAGTGACCGGTCTCATTCTTAAAGACCCGACATAGATAGGTTTCCGACATGCTGACTCGATGGGCATATTCTTTGGCTGATGCCTTGTGCATATATCCACAGTCGATCATTTCTCTGACAAGTGATACTGCCTGATGAGAATCAGAGGGATCGTAGATTACCTCTTCAAATTCCATATCAATGGGAATATGAGCAGGCATCCAATGTCGCTCCAAATCCGGATATTCATCCAGTGAAAGCATCAGATAACGGGATCCACGACCTCTTTCATCAAACAGTATTCCTTCAGCACCCTGAACGTTTTTGACTCCTTTATGGAATCTGCTTTTGAGCATCCCTTTCATGGCCATGAAGTTTTCATCATTCTCGGATAACAGATAGATAAGCATCATATTCCTCCCTCAAGATTCTTGGACTTGGGCAAGCATAGCACTAGGTCCCAAGGCTTTCAATCTTTCAGGAGAAACTACTCGGCTAGGATGAAAAACATCTCGGCTGGGATGAAAAATTAATCATTTACTGAACATTATATACCAAGGCGATCATTTCCAAATCTGTGTCACCGATGTTCTCAAGGCCATGT
Source organism: Candidatus Equihabitans merdae (assembly GCA_018065025.1). Taxonomy (GTDB): domain Bacteria; phylum Bacillota; class Clostridia; order Lachnospirales; family Lachnospiraceae; genus Chordicoccus; species Chordicoccus merdae. The sequence continues at coordinate 3,710 of JAGHUB010000100.1, read as the reverse complement.
GATTCACCCGGTTTGATGGTGCAGGTGTCACCGGCTTTGACTTCAACTTTGCTGCCATCCGGTTCTGTGAAAAGACCTGTACCTGACATGATGTAATAGGGTTCTGTTTCACCGATGTGTGTATGAACTTCGATGGCTGAGCCGGGAGTCATGATAACTCTTGCGAACAGACGACCGAAAGCCTCTTTGCACTCTTCGATGGGCAGGATGGGATAAATCATAACGCAACCCTTGCCACCCTTGTCATTACTTCTCTGAAAACCTTCAAACTGACGTACCATAATCGTACCTCCCTTTTGTTTTAATATTTTTAACAATTATAACATTTTCGCTTGATTTCTAGGCAAAAAAAATCAAGAAAACCGGCAAAACCGATTTCCTTGATCGTTGGGGTAATATATTGAAAAAATCAATATCGTGGTAATAGGTGAAGAATGACGCTTATTCTTCGAATGTCACTAAGTGACATGGTAAAAAAGAAAAAGACGCAGAGAGAAAAATCTCTCGGCGCCTTTGCCAATTGATCGGGGCAGCGAGATTTGAACTCGCGACCTCACGGCCCCCAGCCGTGCGCGCTACCAAGCTACGCCATACCCCGTGCAAGAAAGTATTATAGGCACTAGCCTCTTATAATGCAAGTACTTTTTTTATTTTTTTGAAAAAAACTGCGTATCCGCTGTTATCGGATACGCAGTTAGAGATACACCGTCTAAACTTTACAGATCAGATTAGTTGTTGATCAGTTTGTCGTTGTCATTCCAGCTATACAGCTTTCTGATTTCGGCACCGACTTCTTCAACCTTGGCAGCTGCAGCGTTCTTCTTCATAGCACGGAAATGTACCTGAGAACCGGCAGCGCTCATGTCTGTCAGGAAGTTGTGAGCGAAAGTACCATCCTGGATGTCTTTCAGAACCTGCTTCATAGCCTTTCTTGTTTCGTCTGTAACGATCTTGGGACCTGTGATGTAGTCACCGAATTCGGCTGTGTTAGAAACAGAGTAACGCATGCCTGCGAAACCGCTTTCATAAATCAGGTCAACGATCAGCTTCATCTCGTGAACGCATTCGAAGTAAGCGTTTCTGGGATCATAACCAGCTTCTACCAGAGTATCGAAACCAGCCTGCATAAGGGCAGTTACACCACCGCACAGAACAGCCTGTTCACCGAAAAGGTCAGTTTCTGTTTCTGTCTTGAAGTCTGTTTCAAGGATACCGGCACGAGATCCGCCAATAGCAGCACCGTAAGCAAGAGCTGTTTCCCAAGCTTTGCCTGTAGCATCCTGCTGAACAGCTACCAGACAGGGAACACCCTTACCGGCCTGATATTCGCTTCTTACTGTGTGGCCCGGGCCCTTGGGAGCGATCATAGCAACGTCAACGTTTGCGGGCGGGATGATGCAACCGAAGTGAATGTTGAAACCGTGAGCAAACATCAGCATGTTGCCTTCTTCAAGGTTGGGAGCGATGTCCTTGTTGTACATAGCCTGCTGAAGTTCATCGTTGATCAGAATCATGATGATGTCAGCTTTCTTGGCAGCTTCAGCTGCTGTATAAACTTCAAAGCCCTGTTCTTCGGCTCTCTTCCAGGATTTGCTGCCTTCATACAGACCGATGATGACATGGCAACCTGATTCCTTAGCGTTCAGAGCATGAGCATGACCCTGGCTGCCGTAACCGATGATAGCAATTGTCTTGCCTTCCAGAGCGGCGATATTGCAGTCTTCCTGATAAAAAATTCTGGCTTCTTGTGACATGATAAAACCTCCTGTGTTGATATTACGTAACTTAATAATATTTGACGCCTTCAGATCCGCGTGACAGACCAGCAAGGCCGGTACGTGCGATCTCAGCAATCTGATATTCACTTAACATATCTAAGAAAGCTTCCAGCTTAAGCTGGGTTCCTGTCAGTTCGATGATCAGGCAATCCGGCTGAACATCAACGACTTTAGCTTTGAAGATATCAACGATAGACATAAGATTACGACGGTTAGTATTGTCCGCCATGATCTTAACTAACATTAACTCTCTGACAACGGACTCGTAGGGTTCAAGAACCTTGATATCACGAACATCTACCTGCTTGGACAGCTGGGCGATGATCTGTTTGAGAATGTGATTATCACCCTTGGTAACGATGGTCATACGGGTGATCTTAGGGTTTTTGGTAACACCGGCAGTGATGCTTTCGATATTGTAAGCACGACGGCTGAACAAGCCGGCGATACGACTCAATACGCCGGGGACGTTGTCCATCATGACAGAGATAACGATCTGATCTGAGTGCATGAATTTCTCCTGATAAATTATTTCTCACAAAATGGCTGATTCTGTTGAATCAGCGCACTATTTTGATTTTAGCACACAATAACTTGATGTCAACAAAACATCAGCCTTCGGAACACTTTGCCATTGAAAGCATACCGGTACGTGTGATTTCCACGATGCGGATGGTACGCATGGTGTTGAGGAAGATCTGGACACGTTCAGGTGTATCACACATCTGAATGGTCATCAGAGATTCGTTCATATCGATGACCTGAGCTCCCATCAGCTGACAATTTTCAATGATGTCTTTACGGTTATTGCGGTTGTAATGAACCTTAAGAAGCATCAGTTCTCTTGAAACAGCATCCTGTTCCTTAAAAGTTCTGACCTTGATGACATCCAGCTTCTTGTTCAGCTGTTTCTCGATCTGTTCCAGTGTACGTTCATCACCGGATGAAACGATGATCATGTTGGAGATCTCAGGGTTATCTGTCTCACCTACGGCAAGGGAGTCGATATTGAAGCATCTTCTCCAGAAGAGACCGGCTACTTTACAGAGGACACCGGCCTGGTTGTTTACAAGCACAGAATAAATTCTCTTTTTCATGGTGTCTCCTTATACCCAGATATTCTTGTCAACAGTGCATTCAAGCAGAGCGGATTCATCATCTTTCAGGAAAGCAGCGATAGCACTTTCCACATCTTCATCCTTCTCTACCTTGATGTAATTCATATGATAAGCTTCAGCGATCTTATTAAGATCCGGTGTCACGCTCAGATCGGTAACGATGTAGCGATCATGGTTTGCGCTGTGCTGGAACTGGCGAACAAGGCCCAGTGTCTGGTTACACATAACCACCAGCTTAACCGGTACATCATACTGCTGGGCAGTAGACAGTTCCATCATGGTCATCTGGAAAGCACCGTCACCGCAGACAGCGACTGACTGGCGGGAAGGAGCAGCGATCTTGGCACCGATAGAAGCCGGCAGGGCGTAACCCATGGTACCCATACCACCGGAAGTCATGAAGCGACCCTTGCGGATAACAACATTCTGACAGGACAGAATCTGATTCTGACCTACGTCAGCGGAATAGATGCCGTCATCATCCATAGCCAGAGACAGTTTTCTGATAAATGCTCTGGGATTAACACCATAGGCAGGTGTGGGATAGGTACGCTTGCTCTCCTCTTCTCTGCAGGCATCCAGTTCATCGATCCACTCTTTGTAATCACCCTGGACTTCCTGAGCATTAAATGCTTCAAAGATGCTCTTCAGACTACCAACCAGAGGAATAGTGGGACCGGCATTCTTACCGATCTCAGCAGGGTCAACATCCGTGTGAATCAGAACCTTATGGTCCTGGATCAAATCAGGATCCTGGATCGTTCTGTCAGCTACACGGGCACCGGCCATAACGATGGTGTCAGCGTGTTTTAAA
>JAGHUB010000332.1 GCA_018065025.1 Candidatus Equihabitans merdae | reverse complement strand
CGGAACAGGACTACCAGACCAAGGCCGGCAGCTGTGGATAAACCAGCTACGACGGAACCGAAGGACAAGATACCTTCCAGGAAGAGGTCGGTCAGCAAGATGGATGAGGCGCAGCTTGGAATCAGACCAAGGAGAGCTGCGAACAGGGGCTGGAAGACACTGTTGTGAAGCAGGACTTTAGCCAAACTCTGGAAGCCGACCAGTTCCAATACCAGATCCAGAATCAGGGTAAAGACAAAGAGGAAGATCCAGATCTTAACGGTGTGGTAGAGTGCCGGTTTCAGGATGCCGGCATCCTCTTCTTTACAGCCGCAGTTGTCATCCCGGCACAGGTCGCCGATATCTTTGCCGGAACGATTGATACGAAGCAGGCGCATGACAATCATAACCAGATAACCGGCAATGACACCGATGATGATCTTGGCCAAAACGATCTTCAGGATCCAGCCTCCGTTATTTAGGCCGGACAAGAGAATGATCAGTGCCTCATCAGAGGTGGACAGATAGACAGCCAACAGGGTTCCCAGGGAAATGACGCCGCCGGCGTAGAATTCTGAAGCAATGACAGAGAAACCGCACTGGGGGACAATGCCCAGACAGCTGCCTACCAGGGGACCAAAGGCTCCGGTACGCTTAAGCCATATATTCATCTTGTCAGCACCGTGATGTTCCAGAGCTTCCATGAGGAGGAAAGCCGGAAACAGGAAGGGAAGCATCTTAAGGCAATCCCAGCCCGCATCAAGAAATACATCCAATAAAGTCTTAAACATTCGTTGATTTATCCTTACAATAAAAAATGACCGGTGCATAAGCACTGGTCTCGAATAATCTATGATATTATGCCGGTGGCCGGACTCGAACCGGCACGGTATTGCTACCGAGGGATTTTAAGTCCCTTGTGTCTACCAATTCCACCACACCGGCGGAAATAAAAAAACGACCCAGATCGGGCTCGAACCGACGACCTCCGCCGTGACAGGGCGGCGCGATAACCAACTTCGCCACTGGGCCATATATCGTTTTTTTATGGAGGTTTTCGTCTCCGAATGGATCTTCGGGGACTCGAACCCAGGACCGACCGGTTATGAGCCGGTTGCTCTAACCAACTGAGCTAAAGATCCATGAAGAAATGACCCCAAGCAGATTCGAACTGCTGTTACCGCCGTGAAAGGGCGATGTCTTAACCGCTTGACCATGGGGCCGTATATTCCCTTTTGGGTAGCTCCCCGAGTAGGACTCGAACCTACAACCCTTCGGTTAACAGCCGAATGCTCTACCATTGAGCTATCGAGGAATGACGCTCGTTTATAATATCACGTGTTTCGTAACATTGCAAGCGTTTTTTTATTTTTTTCTGAAAAATTTTTTTGTTTTTCAGAGATGGGGTTAAGTGGACTCGAACCACCGACCTCACGCTTATCAGGCGTGCGCTCTAACCAGCTGAGCTATAACCCCGTAACGGAGATGAAGGGATTTGAACCCTTGCGCCGCTATTAACGACCTACTCCCTTTCCAGGGGAGCCCCTTCGGCCAGCTTGGGTACATCTCCAGTTGCTCGAACAGCAAAATGAATTATAGCAAACCAGTCGAAGGGACGCAAGTACTTTTTTACATTTTTTAAGATTATTTATAGGTCAATATTTCCATCAATTCAGAGGGATATTGGAGTAACCCATCAGATCGCAGTCTACGGCATAAGCGGCTTCTCTGCCCTGACGGATTGCCTTAACAACCAGGGACTGACCGGTATGGACATCACCTGCTGCAAAGACCTTGGCATTGGTGGTTTTGAAGCCACCCTTCTGCGTGACAACATTTGTCCGCTGATCCACTTCTACCCCAAAGGCTTCTGTCAGATAGCTTTCACTGCCCAGGAAACCGGCTGCGATAAGAAGCAGTTCGCAGGGAAGGACTTCTTCGCTGCTTTCCACAAACTTCATATTGAAACGGCCTGTTTCCGGATCTTTCTCCCAATTCAGGTGAACGATCTCAACACCTGTCAGGCAGCCATTTTCATCTTTGATGAAAGACTTAACAGTGGTCTCATAGATACGAGGATCATCGCCAAATACGGCGATAGCTTCCTGCTGGCCATAGTCTGTCTTCAGAACCTTGGGCCATTCAGGCCAGGGATTCATCTCGGCACGCTGGGCAGGTGCGGGAGGCATCATTTCCAGCTGTGTTACAGACGCACATCCCTGACGGATAGCTGTACCTACACAGTCATTACCTGTATCACCACCGCCGACGATGATGACATGCTTATCTTTGGCAGATACAAAGGGTTTATCCTCTTCAATGCCTGCGCTCAAAGCGCTATCAGCTTCAACTGTCTTCAGCACGTGCTTGGTGCTTCTGGTCAGATAATCCACAGCAAAATAGATACCTTCAGCATCACGGCCTTCGGCTATCAGGTCACGGGGGTTGCGAGAGCCTGCGCACAGAATAACACGATCGAACTTCTCAAGCAGTTCCTCTGCTGTCACATCACGGCCTACATCTACGCCAAGTTCAAAGACTACGCCTTCCTGCTTCATCAGACTGATACGACGATCTACGATAGTCTTCTCCAGCTTCATGTTGGGGATGCCGTACATAAGAAGGCCGCCGGGAGCATCGTCACGTTCAAAGACAGTCACTTCGTGTCCACGCTTATTCAGAAGGTCAGCTGCTGCCAGACCGGAAGGACCACTGCCGATGACGGCGATACGCTTACCTGTTCTGGAAGCAGGAGGTGCGGCCTGCACAAGGCCATTTTCGAAAGCATATTCAATGATGGCACGTTCATTTTCACGTGTCGTGACCGGATCATCATAAACACCGCAGGTGCAGGCAGCTTCGCAAAGTGCCGGACAGACGCGGGATGTGAATTCCGGGAAATTGCTGGTCTTCGCCAGACGACGATAGGCCAGGCGATACTGACCCCTGGACAGCAGATCGTTCCATTCCGGAATCAGATTGTGCAGAGGACAACCTGAAGTCATGCCCATGATGGTCATACCGGACTGACAGAAGGGAACACCGCAGTTCATGCAGCGAGAGCCCTGTGTCACCTGATCATCTGAAGGCAGATATTTATGAAATTCCTTATAGTTCTTGATGCGTTCCAAAGGCTCTACGTCCTTTGAAACCGCACGTTCATACTCTAAAAATCCTGTTGACTTACCCATTCTCAGCCCTCCTTCTGCATCTTATAAAATGCTTCGATATAAGCCTGTTCCATGGACAAGCCCTTCTCTTCCATCTGGCCGATATATTTCAACATTCTGGCGTAATCGTGAGGAATGATCTTACGGAACTTAGGCAGATAAGCCTTGAAGTCCGCCAGAATAGCTGCAGCTTTCTGAGAACCTGTCTCACGGACATGTTCTTCCAGCATGCTCTTTAATTCAGCAACATCATATTTGTTAGTAACGTCACCGGAGCTTACCATAGCCTTGTTAAGCTTCAGGTACAGTTCATTTTCTTCATCCAGAACATAGGCAATACCGCCGCTCATACCGGCTGCGAAATTCTTACCAACATTACCCAGGATGACAACGCGACCACCGGTCATGTATTCACAACCATGATCGCCTACACCTTCAACAACAGCTACGGCACCGGAGTTACGAACGCAGAAACGTTCACCGGCTACACCGTTGATGAAAGCTTTACCGGAGGTAGCGCCATAGAGAGCAACATTACCCACGATGATATTTTCTTCCGGAACGAAAGCTGCTTTCTCAGGAGGTGTCAGAACCAGCTTACCGCCGGAAAGACCCTTGCCGAAATAGTCGTTGCTTTCGCCTGTCAGATAGAGGCTTAAGCCCTTGGGAATAAAGGCACCAAAGCTCTGACCGCCGGCACCCTGGCAGCGAATAGTAAACTGATCGTCTGCGGCATCATTTCCAAGAGCACGAGTGATCTCGGAACCAAAGATAGTACCGAAGGCACGGTCTGTGTTCTTAACTTTCAGAGACAGCTCAGCCTTTTCACCATTTTCCAGAGACTTCTTCATCTTCTTAAGAAGAACCTTCATATCCGGTGTCTTCTTCAGTTCGAAGTCATAAACAGCATCTTTCTTGAAGATAACCGGATTGCTGTCAGCACCGGCATAAGGATTGTTGAGGATAGCACTCAGATCGATGGGGTGCATATCTACCGGCAGATCTTCCTTCATCTTCAGAAGGTCAGTGCGGCCAACCAGTTCATCCATGGAACGGATGCCAAGCTTAGCCATGTATTCGCGCAGTTCCTGAGCCAGGAAATGCATGAGGTTGATGACATGTTCAGGCTTACCGGCGAAGCGCTTACGCAGTTCCGGATTCTGTGTGGCTACACCCATAGGACAGGTATCCAGTGAGCAGACACGCATCATGACGCAGCCCAGAACGATCAGGGGAGCTGTGGCAAAACCAAATTCTTCAGCACCAAGCAGGGCAGCGATACAGATATCACGACCGGTCATGAGCTTACCGTCTGTCTCAATACGAACTTTTTCACGCAGGCCATTAAGAAGCAGGGTCTGATGTGTTTCAGCAAGACCCAGTTCCCAGGGCAGACCGGCATTGTGGATAGAGTTCTTGGGAGCAGCGCCTGTACCACCGTCGTAACCTGAGATCAGGATAACTTCAGCACCAGCCTTGGCAACACCGGCAGCGATGGTGCCGACACCGGCTTCAGAAACCAGCTTAACGTTGATGCCGGCATGACGGTTGGCATTCTTAAGGTCATAGATCAATTCCGCCAGGTCCTCGATAGAGTAGATATCGTGATGAGGCGGCGGTGAGATCAGGGATACACCGGGGGTGGAGTGACGAGTCTGAGCAACCCAGGGATAAACCTTACCACCGGGCAGGTGACCGCCTTCACCGGGCTTAGCGCCCTGTGCCATCTTGATCTGGATCTCCTTGGCAGATGTCAGATAACGGCTGGTGACACCGAAACGACCGGAAGCTACCTGCTTAACAGCAGAGCATCTGTTGGGCTGGCCTTCACGGATGATCATACGATCTTCAGCTTCACCACCTTCACCGGTATTGGACTTACCGCCGATGGCGTTCATGGCGATGGCCAATGTTTCATGGGCTTCACCGGACAGAGAACCGTAACTCATAGCACCGGTTTTGAAACGCTTTACGATGCTTTCAACGCTTTCAACTTCATCCAGAGAAATGGGTTCATCGGCAAACTTGAAGTCAAGCAGACTACGCAGAGTCATGGGACCCAATTCTTCTGTCAACTGACGGCTGTATTCTTTGAAGAGCTTATAATCACCGCGGCGTGTGGCCTGCTGCAGCAGGTGAATAGTGGCCGGGTTGTAAAGGTGCTCTTCACCACCGGAACGCATGGAGTGGTCACCAATGGAATCAACAGACAAGTCAGAGGGAAGTCCCAGCAGGTCGAAAGCTCTGTTGTGACGACGTTCTGCGCTTTCTTCGATATCGCGAAGGGACAGACCGCCTACACGACAAACCGTGTTGGTGAAATATTTTTCAATAACATCACTGTCGATGCCGATAGCTTCGAAGATCTGAGAACCCTGATAAGACTGAATGGTGGAAATACCCATCTTACCGGCGATCTTGATGATGCCGTCCACAACAGCCTTGTTGTAGTCGTTAATTGCAGCATATTCATCCTTCTCAAGAAGACCGTCTTCGATGAGATTACGGATGGTTTCCTGAGCCAGATAGGGGTTGATGGCGGAAGCACCATAACCCAGCAGGGTTGCAAAGTCGTGGACTTCGCAAGGTTCGGCAGACTCCAGAATCAGAGACACTGAAGTACGTTTCTTCATATTGATGAGGTGATGGTTAACGGCTGAAACAGCCAGCAGTGATGGGATAGCCACATGGTTTTCATCCACACCACGGTCTGACAGGATCAGAACATTGACGCCATCACGGAAGGCACGGTCAGTCTCAACAAAGAGATGCTGCAGAGCCTTCTCCAGAGAACTGCCGGCATAGTAAGTGATGGGCAGGACCTGGGCTTTGAAACCTTCTGTCTTGATGTATTTGATCTTGAGAAGGTCAGTATTGGTCAGGATGGGATTGTGAATCTTCAGCACACGGCAGTTGGAAGCTTCTTCTTCCAGCAGGTTGCCGCTCTGACCAACATATACAGATGTAGAAGTAACCACTTTCTCACGCAGGGTATCGATAGGCGGATTGGTTACCTGAGCGAAATGCTGCTTGAAGAAGTGGAACAGGGGATGGGCATCCGGATTCAGCATAGGAAGTGCTGTGTCCACACCCATGGAAGCAGTCTTCTCAACGCCGTTGGTAGCCATGGGCAGAATGCCTTCCATAACAGATTCATAGCTGTAGCCGAAAGCCTTCTGCATACGCTTTAATTCGCCGCCCTGATAACGCTGAATACGGGCATTGGGGATACGCAGGTCTTTCAGATAAAGCAGGTTATTGTCCAGCCATTCACCATAGGGCTGATCCTTGGCATAACGTTCTTTGATCTGTTCATCATCAATAAGACGGCCCTTTTTAAGGTCTACCAGAAGCATTTTGCCGGGACGGAGACGGTCCTTACGGACGATCTTGGAAGCGGGAATAGGTAGAATACCGGCTTCGGATGACAGGATCAGACGGTCGTCAGCTGTGATCATATAACGAGAAGGACGAAGGCCATTTCTGTCAAGAACAGCACCAACCACATCACCATCACTGAAGATAATGGAAGCCGGGCCGTCCCAGGGTTCCATCATGGTAGCGTAGTACTGATAGAAATCACGTTTACGACGTGACATATTGTCATCATTTTCCCAGGGTTCAGGAATAGTGACCATAACAGCTTTGGGCAGTTCCATGCCGCTCATAGTCAGGAATTCCAGGGTATTATCCAGCATAGCTGAGTCGGAGCCTTCAGCATTAACTACCGGCATAACGCGAGTCATGTCAGTGTGGAGGGTATCCACATCCATGTTTTCTTCGCGGGCAAACATGTTATCGGCGTTGCCGCGGATGGTGTTGATCTCACCGTTATGAACGATGAAACGGTTGGGATGAGCTCTCTCCCAGCTGGGGAAGGTGTTGGTTGAGAAACGTGAATGGACCAGAGCGATGGCTGATGTGTAATCAGCATCCTGCAGATCCGGATAGAAGGTGCGGAGCTGGCCTACCAGGAACATACCCTTGTAAACAATGGTACGGCTGGACAGAGACAGCACATAAGTGTTGTCTGAGGACTGCTCAAATACGCGGCGAGCGATATAAAGACGACGATCGAATTCCAGACCCTTGTCACAATGTTCCGGCTTCTCTACGAAACCCTGCCAGATAGAGGGCATGCAGGACAGAGCCTTCTCACCCAGAACCTCAGGATTGGTGGCAACTTTACGCCAACCAAGGAACTTGAGACCTTCTTTGGATACAACTACTTCGAACATCTTTCTGGCGCGGTTGCAGCGCAGTTCATCCTGAGGGAAGAAGAACATACCAACACCATATTCACGTTCTTCGCCCAGAGTGATACCGCATTCTGCGGCGGCCTTCTTCATGAATTCGTGGGGAACCTGGGTCAAGATACCGACACCGTCACCAGTCTTGCCTTCGGCATCCTTACCGGCACGATGTTCCAGATTCTCAACGATCTTCAGAGCATCTTCAACATTCTTACGACTTCTCCGACCCTTGATGTCCACGCAGACACCGATACCACAGGCATCGTGTTCAAAACTGGGATCATACATAGGTGGCAGCACATCCTGTGCTCTTCTACTATCAAACATTTTTACCCTCTAGCTTTGTCATTAAATAAAAAAAGGTGCAATGAAACAAGCTTGCTTGCTCCATTGCAACAGGTCATCAGGTTTCAATATCCAGTTAATCAACCACCGAACAATTCCAACACCATCAAAGCGGTTTCTATCAGCTCTGTGCCGGTGTTCATGGCGGTCTTTTGAATATAACGGAATGCTTCAGGCTCCGTCATATTGTTTCGATTCATCAAAAGCAGTTTTGCTTCATTCAGGACTTTCTCATCCTCTGCTGAACGTACCTTCTTGGTCTTCTTGCGACGCCGTACCTCATTATCAATGGTACGAGTCATCATAGACACCGTATCCAGCAGATTCTGAACCTTCAAAGGCATGGCCAGACAGACGATATTATTTTCCTGAAGAGAAGGTAAACGGCTCTCTTTAGCCATCAGCAGCATTTCAAACCCTTTTGGCAGGTTGTCGTATATTTCCCGGTAAATCATACTCCCCAGCTGGTATCCACAGATGACCAGGCCATTTCTTAGATTATCCACATGGGATATAACCTGGTCACCGGTTGTGCACACCGCTACGACTTCAAAACCATTACGAACCAAGAGAGTACGCAGCTGACGGGCTTCTTCTATCTTACTGAAAGCCACGATAATTTTTGCCACTGGCGTTCTCCATCTTTCTACAAATTACAATCGGTAAAATGTAGCGCATACCGACGTCATCCAAGGACATTAAATGCGATGCAGGTACTGATCGATCTCCCAGGGGCTGATCTGTGATGCATAGTCTGCCCACAGAGCTTTGCCCGCTTTGAGATAATTCTTGGAAATGTGGGAACCCACAGCTTTCTGGATGAATTTGTCTTTCTCGAAAGCAGCCAGAGCTTCCTGTAATGTACCCGGCAGGGCTTCAATACCCTGATTTGCTTTCTCAGCGTCGGAAAGCTTATTCATATTGCCGCTGATGGGTGCCGGGGGCATGATCTTATTCTTAATACCATCCATACCGGCGCGAAGGCACAGGGCCAGGGCCAGGTAGGGATTAGCTGCACCGTCCGGAGAACGCAGCTCAATACGAGTATTTTCCGAAGTAGGTGCAAAAGGAATACGGATCAGAGGACTTCTGTTACCGAAACCCCAGGCGATGTAAGAAGGTGCTTCGTAACCCGGAACCAGTCTCTTATAAGAGTTAACGATGGGGTTCAGGATAGCGCACATACCCTTGATGTGTTTGATCAGACCGCCCATGAAGTAATAGGCTTCTTCAGACAGGCCATTGGGGTCTGATGCATCAGCAAAAAGGTTCTTGCCGTCTTTATAAAGGGACAGGTTGATGTGCATAGAAGAACCGTCAACACCCTTGCAGGGCTTAGGCATAAAGGTGGCATGGAGACCATGCTGACGGGCAATAGTCTTAACAGCCAGCTTAAAGGTCTGAATATTATCGGCAGCCTCCATAGCCTCTGAATAACGGAAGTCGATCTCGTGCTGAGAAGGAGAATTCTCATGGTGAGAACTTTCAATGATATAGCCCATCTCTTCCAGAGTCAGAACCATATCACGACGGGCATTTTCACCCTGGTCCGTGGGACCGATATCAAAATAGCCGGCCTTTTCATGGCTTTCCACAATAGGTCTGCCCTCATCATCTGTGGGGAAGAGGAAGAACTCGCATTCCGGACCAACCTTCATGGTGTAACCGGCTTTAGCAGCTTCCTTAATAGCCTGTTCCAGTACATAACGGCTGTCACCTTCGAAAGGTGTACCATCTGTCTTACAGACATTGCAGATCAGACGAGCAACTTTGCCATGCTGGGGGCGCCAGGGGAAGATAGCAAATGTATCCAGATCCGGCTGCAGGAACATATCGGATTCTTCGATTTTGACAAGGCCCTGAATGGAAGAACCATCAAACATGACCTGATTGTTGAGAGCCTTCTCTAACTGACTTGCTGTTACAGCTACATTCTTTAAGGCACCGAAAATATCTGTAAACTGAAGGCGGATAAAAGCAATATCCTCTTCTTCTACCAAGCGGAAAATATCCTCTTTTGTGTAAATAGCCATAAAGTTTTCTCCTTGATCCCGCATCCGGGAAATAGTTCGTATGTAATGAAAAAAGCTGTCAGACAGGTGGAAAGGACACCTGTCTGACAACGAATATGACGCCTATGTCCTGTTAATTATACTTCAAAAAGGAGTTCGGCATAGCTGGGCATGGGCCAATACTTGCGGCCTACCAGCATTTCTGCCTGGTCAATGGGAGCTCTAAGGGCTTCCATAGCCGGGATAACATTATCTCTGTAAGCAACAGCCTGGTCGCGGCCTTCCGGCATAGCCAGAGCTTCATCTGTAACAGCTTTCAGCTTATCCAGAGCTACCTTGGCTTCTTTAGCGCATTCCAGCATCTCTGTTACCATATCCTTCTGGAAGGATACATCTACGCCAACAGCTGCCAGAGCTGCCATGTCTTTACCAAGTTCGCCGGCATAACCGATGATGGCCGGGATCAGAGACTTGGAAGCAACCCACTGGGCTGTCTGTGATTCGATATTGATAGACTTGCTGTAGCCTTCATACTTGATTTCTACACGAGATTCAAGTTCGGCGGCTGTGAAGATCTTAAGTTTTGTGAACAGAGCAACACTCTTTTCATCGCACAGAGCCGGGATAGCATCAACCATGGAAGTGATGTTGGGCAAGCCTCTTCTTTCAGCTTCAGCAACCCATTCATCTGAATAACCGTTACCGTTGAAGACGATACGCTGATGTGTAGCGAACAGGTCTTTTACATAAGCATGAAGAGCGCTTTCGAAATCTTCAGCACCTTCCAGAGCATCGCAGGCTTCATTGAAGGCTTCAGCAACGATGGCGTTCAGTACAGTATTGGGAGCAGCGACG
>JAGHUB010000163.1 GCA_018065025.1 Candidatus Equihabitans merdae | reverse complement strand
TCATATCGAGATCCTTATCGCCACCGACGTGGTAGCTCGAGGCATTGACGTGGAAGACGTAGAAGCTGTCTTCAACTACGACATTCCTCAGGATGATGAATACTATGTCCATCGTATCGGCCGAACAGGTCGTGCAGGCCGCACCGGTAGGGCATTTTCCCTGGCAGTAGGTCGCGATGTCTATAAATTGCGTGAGATTCAGCGCTTCTGCCATACCAAGATTTTGCCTCAGCCTGTTCCTTCATTGGACGATGTAGTCAATATCCGTGTTAACCGTGTGCTGGATGAGGCCGCCACATTTATCGAAGAGAATCCTGAGGTTATGAAAGAAACCGAGGAGATCATCGAGCATTTCATCTTTGACCATGACAGCTCCTCTATGGAACTGGCAGCGGCCCTTCTTAAACTCCATTTAGGAAATGATGAGGGCGAGGATATTGTTGGCCAGATGGAAGCTCCCCGCTTGCTGGACGAACTTGGCAGAAGGGATGGTCGAGGCCGTCGCGGACGAGATGATGATGGGGAAAATGGCGGAAGCCGTGGTCGCCGTGGCAGTCGTGGCCAGGGTGGCAAAGACGAAAATATGGTCCGCCTTTTCATCAACGTAGGTAAGAAATGCCATGTCACACCGGGAGATCTGGTAGGGGCTATCGCCGGTGAATCCGGTATCTCAGGCCGTATGGTTGGCGCCATCGATCTCTACGAGAGTTTCGCTTTCGTAGATGTAGAAAGAGATCAGGCCGACAAGGTTCTTAAAGCTATGAAGGGCGCTAAGATCAAGGGCCTGAAGGTTCATATGGAGAAAGCTGTGGGCAAACCCAGCGATGAGGATCGTCGCAAGAAACGTAAGAAGGATCGGGAGTGAAACTAACGAAAGATGAAGAGGCGCTGATTGAAGGTGCATATCATCTGTTGACATCAGTGAAAGCAATATTCAAATAAAGAATTCTTGGAAGCAAAGAATTGCAGGCAAGAACGAGAAAGTAAGGAATAAATATGAGCATCAAAACTGTATTATTTGACTTAGACGGCACACTTCTTCCCATGGATATGGATGCATTCACCACCGGTTACTTTAAGCTTCTGGCTAAAAAAGTAGCCCCGCTGGGATATGAACCCCAGAAGCTTGTGAAGTCCATCTGGGCCGGCACCGCAGCCATGGTTAAGAATGACGGCAGCTGTACCAACGAAGATGCCTTCTGGAAGCTCTTCGCATCTCTTTATCCGGGCCAGGATGTCCTTAAAGACAAGCCGGTTTTTGATGAATTCTATCGCATTGAATTCCAGGGTGCTCAGGCTGTCTGCGGTTTTGATCCCGTTGCAGCAGAAACAGTCAATAAGATCAAAGAAGCCGGCTATCGTGTTACTCTGGCCACCAATCCTTTGTTCCCCCATGTGGCAACTGAAAGCCGCATTCGCTGGGCAGGTCTGGAACCCGAGGATTTTGAGGATTACACCACTTACGAGAACTGCCATTATTGCAAGCCCAATCCCCAATACTATGTTGAGGTGCTGGAACGCCTTGGCCTCAAGGCCGAAGAGTGCCTGATGGTAGGTAATGATGTGGATGAGGATATGATCGCCGAGACTCTTGGCATGAAGGTTTTCCTGCTGACAGATTGTCTCATCAATAAACACGACAAGGACATCAGCGCCTATCCCCACGGCAACTTTGCAGATTTGCAGAAGTGGCTGCTGGGAGAATAAAAAATATGAAAAAGTACGCTCTTGTATTTCCCGGCATCGGTTATCATTTTGATAAACCCTTGCTTTATTACAGTAAAAAAATAGCAGCAAATGCAGGTTATGAGATCGTTGAAGTGCCTTACGGCGGCTTCAAAAAGGGCATCAAGGGTAATGCCAAGAAGATGTATGAGGCGTTTGAAATGGCCCTGGCTCAGACTGAGGACATGCTGAAGGATCTGGATCTGAAGGCAGCGCAGCTCCTGTTCATTTCCAAGAGTATCGGCACAGCTGTATCCGCTGCCTATGCCCTTAAGCATGATCTCAAGCCCAAACACATTTGCTTTACACCTGTGGCAGAAACCTTTCAGTTTCTGAGAGAGCCCTGCTACATTTTCCATGGAAATGCTGACCAGTGGCTGGACCATCAGGTTTTCCTAGAGAAAGTCAAAGAAACCACATTTCCCTATGAGGTAATTGACCGGGCCAATCATTCCTTGGAGACAGGAAATGGACTGAAAGATGCCGAGAATCTGCAGGGAATCTTGCAGAAGGTCAGTGAGTTTATACAGGATGGCATGAATCCTTAATTTCTCCACCTTCCTTGGTCGAGCCGGCTTGTATCTGGAGGACCTCTTTGTCCTGCCGGAATGTCGGGGCAAGGGTTACGGCAAGGCCCTGCTGAAGAAGCTGGCTGCCATCGCCGTAGAGCGTGGATGCGGCCGTCTGGAATGGGTATGTCTGGACTGGAATCAGCCAAGCATATATTTCTACAAAGCCAAAGGTGCTATCTCCATGGATGATTGGACTATTTATCGTCTGACCGGGGATACACTTGAAGATTTTGCAAAGAATTGAAGAGCAGTTGAAATTGCGGTATTGAAACACAGGTGCTTTATGGAATGGGGCTCTCCTCAGACGGGTTTTTGAATGTGCCGGTATGAGACCGGGAACAGGGAGAGTGCCAGATAAACGGGAGGCATAACGTATATGGGTATTATTAATGCCACAGGAGCAGCGGTTTCCGGAGCTATGGATGATCAGTGGAAGGATTTCTACG
>JAGHUB010000384.1 GCA_018065025.1 Candidatus Equihabitans merdae | reverse complement strand
TATTTTCTTAAAAACCGTACCCCGGTAGATGATCTGATCGGTATGGTGCGGGATTATCCCGAGGATATTGAAAAGTTCACGGTCAATCTGCCCAAGGATGACCAGGGTAATCAGATAGGCACAGAAGATGTTCTGGAGCTTCTCAAACCCTATGAGGATAAACTTCATATCGTCTACGGTGGTGCCATTAATATAGAAGTCAGCAGTGCTACTGCCTTTAAGGGAAATGCTTTGCTGTATCTCTATGACCTGCTTGGCCTGGATAAGGAAGAGGCCATTACATTTGGCGACAGCGGCAACGATCTGGATATGGTAGGCTGTGCCGGCAAGTTTATCGCCATGGCCAATGCTTCCGATGAAGTTAAGGCAGCAGCGGACTATGTGACTCTTTCTCATACCGAAGATGGGGTAGCTGATTACATCGAGAAGTTTGTGCTTTGACAGAAGCAGAATAAGATAGGCTCATCTATATGCAGAATAAGATCAGTCTGTATCATATGGAGAGCAATAAGAAGACCTGCCCCAAACAGACAATTACATTTAAATTTAAGTCGAAAGATGTTACAGGTTGTAACAAATGAGAAATAAAGTCGTCAAAATGCCTTGATTTCTTTCCTCAAGGGTGTTATTATTCCAACTGTATTAATTTGTTAAATAAGTATTACAAGGAAAAACGAAGGTTTTACAATACAGGGAATAAATAATGAAAAGACGAGTTATAAGTTTGATTTTAGCTACAGTGATGGTATTTGGCAGCGTCCAGACAGCCTTCGCTGATAGAAAAGATGATCTGAGAAATGCTCAGGCTGCTGAGCAGAATCAGTTGGGCGACACCTATGATGCCCTGAATGAACTGAGTGAACAGCAGGCATATCTGCAGGGTCAGATCTCAGATACCAATGCTGAACTGGTAGACCTGATGATTCAGATCAGTCAGGCTGAAGCCGATATCGAGGCAACCAGACAGGAGATCGAAGCTACTCAGGGTGCCATCGAGATCACACTGCAGCAGCTGGCTGAAGAAGAAGCCAAGCGCGACAAGCAGTACGCTGATATGACCAACCGTATTCAGTACATCTATGAAAATGGTGGCGTCGGCGGTTGGGCAACCATTATTCTTAAGGCCGACAGCTTCGCTAACCTGCTGAACCGTGCTGAGTACACCACACAGCTTGAGAATGCTGACCGCAGCGCTCTGGAAGCTTATGAAGCTACCATCGTTAATATCAACGCTGCTAAAGACCAGCTGACAGCCCAGAAAGCTGCTCTGGAAGAACAGAAAGCCATCCTGGAAGCTCAGGAAGCTGCTCTGGAACAGGATAGAGCCAACATGGAAGCTCTGCTGGCCCAGATGGAAGCTCAGAATCAGGATTACGCAAACCAGATTGCAGAAGCCAGAAATCAGGCAGCTGCTATCGAAGCTTTGATCGCCGAACAGCAGGCTGAGATCGATCGTATCGAAGCCGAAGAAGAAGCTGCAAGAAGAGCAGCCGCTGAAGCTGCAGCACGTGCTGCTGCTGAAGAAGCCGCTCGTGCCGCTGCCGCACAGTCAGCAGCAAGTTCTTCAAGCAGTTCCTCAAGCGCTCCCGCTGAAGTCAGCTACAGTGGCGGCGGTGGTTCCGGTCAGAGTATCGTTGACTTCGCTTGCCAGTATGTGGGTTACCCATATGTCTGGGGCGGCAATTCCCTGACAGGCGGTATCGACTGCTCACACTTTGTATGGCAGGTTCTGAGAGCCACAGGTGCCTACAGTGGCGGTTATCGCACATCAGGCGGCTGGGCATCTCTTGGTAGCCCGGTTTCCTCACTGTCAGCCGCTCAGGCCGGTGACGTTATCGTTTATGCCGGTCACGTAGCTATCTATGACGGCTGCGGCGGTATCGTTGAAGCCAAAGGCGCAGCCTGGGGTATCACACATGACAGACGTGCTGATTGCAAAGCAATCGTAGCCATCAGAAGATTTGTCTGATCGGCATAGAAGCAAAACATTACAGTAAGACGAAGAATGAAGAGTTCTCTTATCTACAGAGGTGAGAGAACTCTTATTTATTTTTACGTGGCAACATTTGACAGTTTTTTATAGTTGTACTATGGTATGCTGATATTAGAAATGATTCGAGGCGGCATGTCCACTCCTTGCAAGCTCTTTGTGGCTCAGATGCAGGATTATCTGGC
>JAGHUB010000249.1 GCA_018065025.1 Candidatus Equihabitans merdae | reverse complement strand
GTTACCTTCCTTAGCGATTTCATTGATCAGATGGAAGATTTCCTGTTTAGCACCAACGTCAACACCCTTTGTGGGTTCGTCGAAGATGTAAACGTCACAGTCAGCAGCGAGCCATTTACCAACGGCAACCTTCTGCTGGTTACCACCGGACAGATTAGCAACTTTCTGCTTGATTGTCGGTGTCTTTACGCCAAGACTTCAACATACTTAGTGGCATTGTCTGATGTCTTCTTATTGTTGATGAATGAGAAGTCACAGAACTTGCCGAGAGCGGCAGCTGCCAGGTTGAATTCGACGGATTCTGTAACCAGAACACCCTCTTTACGACGTTCTTCAGGAACCAGAGCGATACGATTCTTAACGGCATCAGCAGCTTTCTTCATGTTCAGCTCTTTACCATTGAGAACGATCTTACCGGAAGACTTCTTGAAGTCACCAAACAGGGTCTTGCAAAGTTCTGTCTTACCGCCGCCGACCAGACCGGCCAGACCAACGATCTCACCCTTGCGAACATACATGGATACATCTTTGACGCGGCCTTCTCTTTCGCAAAGGTTTTCAACGACCAGAGATTTTTCTCCGATCTCGCAGATTTCCTTCGGGAAGCTTTCGTTGAAGGAACGACCAAGCATCTTATCAACGATTTCCTTAGAAGTAGTCTCTTTTGTAATAGGTGTAGTATCGATAACTTCACCGTTTCTCATAACCGTGTAGGAGTCGCAGATGTTCAGGACTTCGTGGATACGATGTGTGATGAAGATGATCGCAATATTCTCTGTAGCTCTCAGATGACGAACGACCTTGAACAGTTCTTCTGTTTCGGTATCTGACAACGGAGCTGTCGGTTCGTCGAGAATAAGGAAATTACATTTACCCTGGATAGCACGAGCGATGAGGACCATCTGCTTCTGAGCCAGTGTCAGGGAACTTGTCAGGCGGTTTACATCCAGCTTGACATTAAGACGAGCCAGTGTTTCTTCGGCTTCTCTTCTCATCTTACCGAAATCAACAAACTGTCTCTTACCCATATTCATAACCATGGCGTTGAACATAACGTTCTCAGCTACGGACAGATTGGGAACCAGAGCCATATCAACTTCCTGGTATACGATCTGAATACCAAGCTCTTTGGCTTTGGCAGGAGTACGCATTTCTACAACTTCACCGTTATAAAGGACTTCGCCCGTATATGTACGGTTGGACCCGGCGAGTACCTTCATAAGGGTTGATTTACCAGCGCCGTTTGCACCCATTACGGCATGAATCATACCGGTATTAATCTCAAAGTTACAATCGGATAACGCTTTGACGCCGGGAAATTCAATGGATACATTTCTTGTTGCCAGTGTAATTTTTTCCATAGACTCCCTCTGTTTATTATTTGTTCTCTGTTAGCGAATGAAAACGGAGCACCGAAGCATTCGCATCGGTGCCCCGCCTGGTTAACACTTATTAACTATTATCGTTCTGTCTTAATTATGACAGGGGACCAAGGATAGCATCCATCCAATCACATGTGGGCATCCAAGTTCTGTCTGTGTAAGATTCCGGAGCGATTTCGCCCAGATTTTCAACGGTGATACCGTCTTTAGACATAACCATTTCCTGAGTGATGATAGTTGAGGGGATTTCAAGCCAAGCACCCGGATCTGCATAGTAGCAAGATGCAGCAGCGATATCATCGTACTGATCAGCCAGTTCCAGAGCCAGAACACGGCAAGCAAATTCGCCGTTAGATGTCCAGTTTGTTGTGGCGCAAGCTTTCCAGTTCTTGCCTTCGCACATAAACTGAATATCTTCGTTACAGATATCAACAGAAACCATCGGGATTTCGGAAGTAGCTTCTACCAGAGCCTGATATACGCCCTGAGCATAAGCATCGTAGCAGCACCAGATACCATCGATATCTTCTGTGTCTTTGTACTTAGCCAGTGTAGCAGCTGTAACGTCACGCATGCTGTTTGTAGCATCCTGATCGTTTGTGGGAGCGATACGTTCTACGTTAACGATAGAACCGTCATCCAGGTATTCCTGATAACCAACCTGACGACGATCGAACGGGCTGTTGTAACCAGCACCCTGCTGAACCTGCAGGATACGAACCGGCTTATGAGCGCCGCCATCGATATCGATGAGCTGTTCAACCAGGTCACGAGCGAAACCAGCATCCTGCTGGAAGAACTGTGTAACGCCTTCGATCTTCTGAACATCGCCGTTAGCATCTTTGAACGGTGTGTCGAATGTGACGATCTTCAGATCCGGATACTGAGCAAGGATACCTGTAAGGAAGTCCCAAGCGTATTCCTGACCACCGTGAGAAAGCATCAGGCCGTCATAACCAGAAGCAGCACAAGTTTCAACCTGTGTCTTCCATGTGTCAGCGTTGTCAGAGCAGAAGAATGTGTCAGCCTTCATACCAAGGGCTTTGGCTGTCTTTGTGAATTCGTCAGACCACATCTGGAAAATTGTGGCTGAGCTCATCAGCATGATGTAGGCAATCTTCTTGCCTGCTACCGGAGATTCAACATCGGAAGCAACTTCTTCAGCGACTTCTTCAGCAACTTCTTCGGCTTCTTCTTCAGCAGCTGCTTCTTCTTCAGCTGCGGGGGCGGCTTCTGCGGGAGCTTCCTGTTTGGCGCCACAAGCGACCATAGAAAGAACCATAGCAAAAGTCAAACCAAGTGCAATCAGTTTCTTTTTCATTACATTTCCTCCTTAAATTGTAATTGTTGTCGAATGATTGGAACTTCGACTCTAGAATATTAACACTTTTGCACAGCTTTGTAAATGAAAAAAATTCATTTTTGTGCATTTTTCAAAACGCACGCTTAATACTCTATTATCGAGTTTTTTTAGATGGCACCTTTTTGAAGCAGTGTACAGGCATAGAAGGCTGTTTCAGTGGTTGCCACAACAGCATAGGCTTTTTTTGCTTCTTTGTAGTAATCCTGACGAGAGATCATGGCACAGCAATCTGCTCCTCTTTCGTCATGCTTAGCTACAATAGCTTTAAATTCATCCCAGACAGGGCATTCCAGATCAGCATGCATGGGCTCTTTGTCCATGATCTTGACCGGATCATCTACAAAAGTATCCAGGGGCATCAGTGACAGGATGGCATCCATCAGATCTGTTGCCTTAACACCGTCACAGCGAACCAGGATGCTGTCTTTAGCCATGGAAGCTGCAGCAAAATTGGCATCGCCGATGGCGATAACATCGCCGTGGCCCATCTCAGCCAGTACTTTCAAAAGTTCCGGGGAAATAAGCGGAGAAATTCCTTTTAACATAAAAA
>JAGHUB010000263.1 GCA_018065025.1 Candidatus Equihabitans merdae | reverse complement strand
TCGTTGATCTCAGCCTTACTCATAACAGTGTTGTTATATTCGCGATGGATGGGTCTGGAAGCACCGCTGTAACCCTTTTTGTTCTGCCAGTTGCCACGGCGGGCAGCGGCTTTAGCAAGGGCACGTTCTTCAATACGGCGGTTAATGCGATTCTGACGGCCGGTCTTGATGGCCCACATGATGAAGCGAACCACGAACATGATCAGAAGACCAAGAGCTGCGGACCAGAACAAGGTGTATTTCTTAAATACCCAGGCGAAGATCAGCAGAGCAATCAGGACGATGACCACGACATAACGCAGGTCGGTAGCCAGGCGGTGTGTAAAGACCAGAGCCAGAACAAAAAGCACAAGACCAATGATGGCCAGAATGGTATGGTCTGCAAAACTTGCTTTAAGAAACTCAGGAACATTTTTTAGCTGATGCAGATAAACTGACATAGACAATCTCCTTTGATGCTTATTAAATTTCCTTAATTAAAAGCGGAAACCTGTTGTCGCGGAAGAAGAAAGAGACATTTTCTCGGAAAATGTCGATATTCCGCACAATTCCGAGCATTATACTAGCACAGAAATCCTTGAAATTCCAGTATTATATGGTAGAATCACTCTGGATACATTTGTCAGGAGGACAATTATGAGCGAATCAAGAAACTTCATTGAAGAAGCTATCGATAAAGATCTGGCTGAAGGCCGCTACGATTCAGTGATGACCCGTTTCCCCCCGGAACCCAACGGTTATCTCCACATCGGTCATGCCAAATCTATTCTGTTGAATGCCGGTCTTGCCAAGCAGTATGGCGGCAAGTTTAACCTGCGTTTCGACGATACAAACCCCACTAAGGAAAAGACCGAATTCGTTGATGCCATCAAAGCTGACGTAGAATGGCTTGGTGCCGAATTCGAAGATCGTCTCTATTTCGCATCCGATTATTTCGATGTGATGTATGAGAAGGCTGAACTTCTGATCAACAAGGGTCTGGCCTATGTTTGTGATCTGTCAGCTGATGAGATCCGTGAATACCGCGGTACTCTGACAGAGCCGGGTAAGAACAGCCCCTATCGTGATCGTTCCATCGAAGAAAACATGACACTGTTCCGCAAGATGCGTGATGGTGAATTCGAAGATGGTTCCAAAGTTCTGCGTGCCAAGATCGATATGAGTTCACCTAACATCAACATGCGTGACCCCATTATCTATCGTATCGCTCACCTGGTACATCACAACGCCGGCGACAAGTGGTGCATTTACCCCATGTATGACTTCGCTCATCCTATCGAAGATGCTGTAGAAGGTATTACACATTCTATCTGCACACTGGAATTCGAAGATCATCGTCCCCTGTATGACTGGGTCGTCAATCACTGCGATTTCGAAAAGCCGCCTCGTCAGATCGAGTTTGCTAAGCTTTACCTGACCAACATTGTTACAGGTAAGCGTTACATCAAGCGTCTGGTTGACCAGAACATCGTTGACGGTTGGGATGACCCCAGACTGGTAACCATCGCCGCTCTGCGTCGTCGTGGTTTCACACCGGAATCCATTCAGCTCTTCGTTGAAACCGTTGGTGTTTCCAAGGCTAACTCATCTGTTGAATATCCTCAGCTTGAGTACTGCATCCGTGAAGATCTGAAGATGAAGCGTTCACGTATGATGGCAGTTCTGGATCCGGTTAAGCTGGTTATCGACAACTATCCGGAAGGCGAAATCGAATATCTGGATGCTGACGACAACCTGGAGAATCCGGAACTTGGTTCCAGAAAGCTTCCCTTCGGTCGTGAACTTTACATCGAACGTGATGATTCCATGGAGACACCTATTCCCAAGTACAAACGTCTCTATCCGGGTATGAAGTTCGTCTGATGCATACCTATTTTGTTAAGGCTGTCAGCTGCGAAAAGGATGAAAACGGCAAGGTTACCGTTGTTCATTGCACATACGATCCGGAGACAAAGGCCGGCAGTGGCTTCACCGGACGTAAGGTTAAAGGCACTATCCATTGGGTAGAGGCCAGCACCGCCCATCATGCTGAAGTCAGACTCTATGAGAATCTGATTGATGAAGCTAAGGGCGTTTACAACGAGGATGGTTCTCTGAACCTGAATCCCAACTCCCTGACTATCGTAGAAGATGCTGTTATGGAACCGGCCCTGGCAGAAGCTAAAGCCGGCGAGAGCTTCCAGTTCGTCCGTAATGGTTTCTACGCTGTAGACCCCAAGTTCTTCGAAGAAGGCAAACAGGTCTTCGGCCGTATCGTTTCTATGAAGAGTTCATTTAAAATGCCTGCAAAACAGTAATTCGTGTGAGGAACCTATGTACACTTATTCAGAAGAATGTCTGCGCAGCTTTATTGAAAACCAGAGCCGTCTCTTTGACGAAGTGGTAGCTGATTCCCTGGAAGAGGCTGATGCATTTCTTGAAGACTGCATGGCTGAAGTAGTTGACTCCATTGAAGATGTCCGTGATTACCTGGACGAAAGCGGTATGGATGTCAGCGGCCTGTCCGATGAAGAGATCGAAGAACAGGCTGAAGTATTTAAATTGCCCAGTGGCAAATATTTAATAGTGGAAGGATAAACTAATGAGCAAACATTATGACGTGATCATCATTGGTGCCGGCCCCTCCGGTATCTTCTGTGCATATGAACTGATCAATGCACGTCCGGATATGAAGATCCTTATGATTGAAAAGGGTCGTCCCATTGAAAAACGTGTCTGCCCGAAACGTAAGACCAAGGTCTGCATGAACTGCAAGCCTTGCTCCATTACTACCGGTTTCGCCGGTGCCGGCGCATTCTCAGATGGTAAGCTGTCCCTGTCTCCTGACGTAGGCGGCAATCTCCCCTCTATCCTGGGTTACGATGAGACCAAGTCTCTGATCCACGATTCAGATGAGATCTACCTGAGCTTTGGTGCTGATAAGAGCGTCTACGGTGTTGACAAGCAGAAAGAGATCCAGGAGATCCGTCGTCGTGCTATTAACGCTAACCTGAAACTGGTTGAATGCCCCATCCGTCATCTGGGTACAGAAGAAGGCTATAAGATCTACAACCGCATCCAGGATTATCTGGCAGAGCACGGCGTTGAGATGCTGTTCAATACCATGGTAGACGATATCGTCATCGAAGGTGATGCAGTCAAAGAGCTTGTCACCAATAAGGGCGAAGTTTTCACAGCTGATGAAGTAGTTGCTGCTATCGGTCGTGAAGGTGCTGACTGGTTCTCACACATCTGTAATGGTCATGGTATCGAAACAGAAGTCGGTACAGTTGACGTAGGTGTCCGTGTTGAGGTTCGTGACGAAGTCATGGAATTCCTTAACAAGAACCTGTATGAAGCCAAGCTGATCTATCACACACCTACATTCGATGACAAGGTCAGAACATTCTGCTCCAATCCGTCAGGTGAAGTAGCTACTGAGTACTATGACAACAATCTGGCTGTTGTTAACGGTCATGCTTACAAGGCAGAAGACATGAAGACAGAGAACACCAACTTCGCACTGTTGGTTTCCAAGAACTTCACAAAGCCTTTCCATACACCTATCGAATATGGTAAGCATATCGCTCAGCTTTCCAATATGCTTTGCGATGGCCGTATCCTGGTTCAGACATACGGTGACTTAAAGCGTGGTCGTCGTACAACAGAAGAACGTCTCTGCCGTAACAACCTGATTCCTACTCTGAAGGATGCCGTACCGGGCGACCTGTCTCTGGTATTCCCGCACCGTATTCTGGTGGACATCATGGAGATGTTGGAAGCTCTGGACAAAGTTACACCGGGTATCGCTTCTGACGAAACTCTTCTGTATGGTGTAGAAGTTAAGTTCTACTCCAACAAGGTTGTTGTTGATAAGCACTTCCGCACATCCGTCAAGGGTCTGCGTGCTATCGGTGATGGTGCTTCTGTTACCAGAGGTCTGCAGCAGGCATCTGCCAACGGTCTGTCCGTAGCCAGATCCATCCTGTCCGGCAATTGACAAACAAATAGTAAGTGATATAATGTTAGCACTCGAGGTTCTCGAGTGCTAACCTTTTTTCTTTTTATGAAATAGCCTGCCATTTATATAAAAAAGGAGATGATTTATATGTCAGCCAGACAGGGTAATTTATCTATCAACAGCGAAAACATGCTGCCTATCATTAAAAAATGGTTATATTCCGATCACGACATCTTTGTCCGCGAACAGATTTCAAATGCCTGTGATGCTATTACCAAGTTAAAGAAGCTTCAGGGCATCGGCGAATATCGCCCGGAAGAAGAACCGGTCTATGAGATTTCCGTTGAATTTGATCCGGAAGAGAAGACATTAACATTTGTCGATACCGGTATCGGTATGACCGCCGAAGAAGTAGAAGAGTACATCACTCAGATCGCATTTTCCGGCGCTACTGAATTCATCGAGAAATATCAGGGTTCAGCCGAAGGCGAGCAGATCATCGGTCACTTTGGTCTTGGTTTCTATTCAGCCTTTATGGTTGCCGATGAAGTTCACATTGACACACTGTCCTACAAAGATGGCGCTGAAAGCGTTCATTGGGAATCTGATGGTCAGAGTACTTATACCATCGAAGAAGGCGACAAGGACACCATCGGTACAGAGATCACGCTTTTCCTCAATGATGATTGCTATGAATTTTGCAATGAATATCGTCTGAGAGAAGTTATCGAAAAATATTGCTCCTTCATGCCTTATCCCATTTATCTCACCGATATCAGCGATGCCGGTGCCAAGAAGCGTGCTGACGAGATCAAGAAGATTGAAGAGGAAAATGCTAAGGCTATTCAGGAGGCTCAGGCTAAGGGTGAAGAAATGCCCGCTCTTAAGGATCTGCCGGTTCCGGAAGCTATCAATGACACCAATCCCCTGTGGATGCGTAAGCCTTCAGAAGTTACCGATGAGGAATACAAAGAATTCTATCGTAAGGTTTTCCGTGATTACAAAGAGCCTCTTTTCTGGCTCCATCGGAATACAGATTATC
>JAGHUB010000325.1 GCA_018065025.1 Candidatus Equihabitans merdae | reverse complement strand
TTTGCCAGAGGCATCTCGAATGTCCAATCTTTCAGGCCAAATCTGAATACCTTGTATTTCTTCATCATGTAAATGAAGCCGGCGATACAGGAACCTGCCTGAGCGATATCTGTGGCAATGGCTGCCCCCATAACACCCATCCGGAGGTTATAGACCAGAAGAATATCCAGACCAACATTTACAATGCAGGCAATCAACAGGAAATACAGGGTAGCTTTGCTGTCACCCACACCTCGCAGAACAGCTGCCACGATGTTGTAACCGAACTGAAAAATCAAGCCCAGGGCATAGATCCTCATGTAAAGGACGGCATCAGGTATCAGGCTTTTCGGTGTATAAAAGATGACACCAAGAACAAATGGCGTGATCACAAACACGACTGCGGTAACTACTACGCCCATACCCATCATCAGGACGATGGATGTGGATGCCTGTCTTCTTAATTCATTTTCCTTACCGGCACCATATAGCTGAGCAATCAGGATACCTGCACCGGCTGAGAAACCATTGGCCAAAGCCAGGATAGCCATGGTGAAGACACCGCATGCCCCAACAGAAGCCAAGGCTGCCTCACCGGCAAAATTACCTACGATAATAGTATCAACGATATTGTAAAGCTGCTGCAGCAGAAGACCTGCAAAAACCGGAAACATGAACACCAGGATTTTCTTCCATGGTGTCCCTTTTGTCATTAAATTCATTTCTTGTAAAACCCTTTAATTCTAAAACTATGTCATGAAGTCCTTGTCCGGTTCTCCCCGTGCGAGATTCCATCTTTGTGTTTTCCTTTCACAAACGTCTTTTATTATACACGCATCCGCATAGATATGCAGGAAAGTTTGCGTCTCATGATTTATTATTCTACCTAATAAATCGCATTCATCTATTAATATTCAGAATAACCAGAATTCCGACATAGTAGTAAAATATCCAGTATATATTTTTTTGCATTTGTCTATGGAGACGCCCTCATGAGTAACACCATTTTAAGCATTAAAGATATCCACAAAAGCTTTGACCATGTCACTGCTTTGGATGGCATGTCTTTCGATATCCATGAAGGCCAGATCACCGCTATTGTAGGTGATAACGGCTCCGGCAAATCCACTTTGATCAAGATCCTGTCCGGCAACATTGCTCCGGACAAGGGCAGCATCTCTATCGATGGTACCGACTACTCTTCTTTCAACATTAATCAGACCCTTAAACTTGGCATACGTACTGTGTATCAGGACCTGAGTCTGGATAATCATAAAAACAGCTGGGAAAATGTTTTTCTCGGTTCTGAATGCATGCGAGGACCATTTCTTAACAAGTCTTACATGCGGTCTGAAACACTGAAACTCATCGATAAATTAAATCTCCATCTCCCTGACATTGATCTGCCGATCCGAAACCTCTCGGGAGGTCAGCGCCAGGGATTGGCTATAGCACGAGCCCTGCGAAGTGCCTGCCGCATTCTCCTTTTGGACGAACCTACATCAGCCATGGGTATTAAGGAATCTCACATGACCATGGAATTACTGAAGCACCTCAGAGCTGACGGCATCACTCAGCTGCTGGTCAGTCACAACATTTATCACGTATTCGATGTTGCTGACCGGATCATCGTCGTCAAAGCCGGCAAGTGCGTAGCTGATGTGTACACTGAGCATTCCAGCCCGGAGCGGATTCACGACATGCTGCTGGAATATGAGCACAGGGAGGTGTCCCGATGAAATCTCTTTTTAAGAAGCACGCCTCCGTCTGGATACTGATCATCTTCTGCCTGATACTGTCAGTCTTTTTGGCCAACCGTAACCACGCCTTCTTCTCTTTGAAGAATCTGGTCAATATCCTGGAGTCCACCTCCTACCGCACACTGCTGGCCATCGGCATGACTTTCATCATAGCAAGCGGTGCCATCGATCTGTCCATCGGCTCTGTTTTGTCCTTGTCTGCTATCCTGACTGCCTTGTGTCTGCACCAGGGATTGCCCGTATGGCTGTGTGTCATTATTGGACTGGCATCCGGCGGATTAATGGGAGCCATCAATGGCGTCCTGATTCATTTGACCCGCATCAATGCCCTGATCATTACCCTGGCCACCTCTTACATTTTCAGAGGCGTGGCTTTGATCATCACACTGGGTTCTCCCATTACCAAAATGCCACAGGCATTTCTCAAATTCGGCAGTGGGGACATTTTCGGAATGGAAGCCGGCGTCACCATGGCTATCCTGGCTCTCCTGATAGCATTTCCCATCATGTATCAAACAAAATGGGGCCACTATCTGACCGGGCTTGGTGGTAATGCTTTAGCCTTGAAGCGAGCCGGTGTAAGAATCGGTTTCTATCGTATCGGCTGCTTCATAGGCATGGGCCTTTTGGCTGCCCTGGCCGGCATCATCATTACATCCCGACTCAACTCTGCCGAACCCAATGCAGGGCTTGATATGGAGATGTACGCCATCACAGCCGTCATCATGGGCGGTACACCCCTTTCCGGTGGTAAGGCTGAGCTGGCCGGTACCGCTGTGGCTGTATTTCTGTTAGGTCTTATAAGAAATGGTCTCACGATTCTCTCCGTTTCTTCGTATTATCAGCAGTTCATCACCGGTACTCTTCTGCTGATTGCCGTTATCGTGGCAGAGCTTAATGAGCGTAAGAATCGTATCGCTTAAATTCGTGACTTAGCACTTAGGTGCTTAAGCAATATTTCTTAGGAGGAAATGAAAAAATGAAAAGAAAGGTTTTAAGTGTTTTACTGTGCATGGCTATGTCCATGACTCTTCTGGCCGGCTGTGGTCAGAAAGCTGAGAGCGAAGCTGCTCCCGTAGAATCTGTCGAAGAAGAAGCCGAAGAGGTTGAAGAAGAGGCAGAAGAAGTTGCTGAAGAAGTTGAAGAAGCTGAAGAAGAAGCCGTTGAAGAAACGGGCAACTCTGCTGTCGTTGATCAGCTCTATGATGAATTCAACAAGGCTATGGCCGAACAGCTTGGTGACGTTCCGGAAGCAACCGGCGAAGAAATGATCGGTGCTATTGTTATCTCTCTGTCTAACCCCTTCTGGGCAAATATGTCCAGCTGCTATCAGAAAGCTGCCCAGGAACTTGGTGTCAACATCGATGTTCAGACTGGTACAACTGAAGGCGATACAGAATCTCAGCTTGATGTTCTGATGACCATGGCTGATATGGGTTACGATCTGGTTATCGTCTCTCCCATCGATGGCACAAACCTGATCCCCGGTATCGTTAAGTGCAACGAAAACGGCGTTAAGGTTATCAACCTTGGCCCGGGCGTTGACCTTGAAGCTCTGGAAGAAGCCGGCGGCCACCTGGATGGCAAGATCACTGTTAACTTTGCTGAGCAGGGTGCAACTGTTGCTAACGACATCATCAAACGTCTGCCGGAAGGCGGTGAAGTCGCCATCCTGCAGGGTCTGGCTGGTGCCGGTCAGTCTGAAGGCCGCACAAAGGGTGCTACAGAAGTTCTTGAAGCTGCTGAAGGTATCGACCTGGTTGCCTCTGTAAACTGTGACTGGGATGCCACTATGGCCTATGACGCCACCAAGGATATCCTGACAAGCAATCCGGATCTGAAAGCTATCTTCGCCTGCAACGACGTTATGGCTCTGGCTGCCTGCGAAGCTCTGGAAGCTGAAGAGAAGGAAGGCGTTCTGGTTTATGGTGTTGACTTCACAGATGAAGCTCGTGAAGCTATGAAGGAAGGCAAAATGACCGGTTCTATGTCTTACTCAAGCGTTAAGTACACAGAATCCGCTCTGAAAATGGCTATCGCTATGATCGCCGGCACAGAATATGCCGAACCCATCTACCTGCCCCTGACACTGGTTACAGTTGACAATGTCAACGACCTTGATGGTTGGGCCTAATCATTAGTTTATCCATACCCCATACATATCCATGTATGGGGTATAATTATGTTTGCATCAGGTATTTCACATTGAGGAAATAAAGGATAAAGATATGATTCAATTTCTGGTAGAAACAGCGCTGCTGACTCACGGACTTCGCTCCATCAATAACGAAGAACTTGGCCGTCAGTGGCCTTACGAAGATAAGTTTTTATGCTGGGTTGAGGATGGTCAGGTTGTAGTGGATAACATGTCCCGCTATCTGGAATTCAGAAAGAAAGCCGATTCCCTGATTCGCATCGCCTGCTACCCTCTGGACCAGGCTCTCAGTAAGAAGATCGACGGCGTGCTGCCAGCTTTAGGTA
>JAGHUB010000015.1 GCA_018065025.1 Candidatus Equihabitans merdae | reverse complement strand
AAAATAAAACTGCAACGGTAACAAAGGGAGCAGAGTGCTCCTCAAACACATAAATCACTTTATTATAAGCGGAGGTGTTTTCACATGATTGACAAGAAAACCAGTCTCTGGATTTTCAACAAGATGCACGAAATCCGTGACTTCGAAGAGGCCGCATGGACACTCTTCACAGAAAACAAGCTGCGTGGCTCAGTTCACATGTACACCGGCGAAGAATCTATCGCTGCTGCTATCTGTGCTCAGCTGAGTGATGATGACTACATCACATCCACACACAGAGGTCACGGCCATTGTATCGCCAAAGGCGCTGAACTTGATCGCGCTCTGGCCGAACTGATGGGCAAAGCTACAGGTTATTGCAAAGGCCGTTCAGGCTCCATGCATATCGCTGACTTCACAAAGGGTAACCTTGGTGCTAACGCTATCGTAGGTGGCGGTCTTCCCATCGCTACAGGTGCTGCTCTTTCCATCCAGATGCAGAAGAAACAGAATGTTGCTGTTTGCTTCTTCGGTGAAGGTGCTTCTAACGAAGGTACTTTCCATGAAGCTATCAACATGGCTGCTGTTTGGAAACTTCCCTGCATCTATGTTTGCGAAAACAATGGCTTCGGTATGACTGTTCCCGCATGGCAGTCAACATCAGTTGAAAACGTTTCCGATCGTGCTGCCGGTTACGGCATCCCGGGCGTTACAGTTGATGGTAACGATGTAAACGCTGTCTACGAAGCTTTCGCAGCTGCTAAAGAACGTGCCCTTAACGGCGAAGGCCCGACTCTGATTGAGTGCAAGACATATCGTTGGAGAGGCCACTGGACAGGTGACCCGGAACCGTATCGTACACGTGAAGATGTACAGTGGTGGAAAGACAACAAGGATCCCATCGCTCTGTTCCGTGCCTACATGATCAAACACAAAGTTGCTACTAAGAAAGAACTTGACAAGATCGAAGCCGATGCTCTGGCAAGAATGGATGCTGCTGTAGAGTTCGCTCTGAACAGCCCCGAACCGGATCCGGAACATGTTCTTGAAGGCGTATTCTACGAAGGTTAAAGGAGGACGAAAAGATGAGCAAAATGACATATGCACAGGCCATTCGTCGTACAATCGCCGAAGAAATGCGCCGTGATGACAAAGTATTTGTTATGGGTGAAGACGTCGAAAAACTCGGCGGTGTTTATGGTTGCACACGTGATCTGTGGAAGGAATTCGGTGCAGACAGAATCCGTAACACAGCTATTTCTGAAACAGCTATCATCGGTGGTGCCCTTGGTGCTGCCTGCACAGGTATGAGACCCATCGCTGAACTTATGTACTGGGATTTCTGCCTTGTTGCTGCTGACCAGATCTTCAACCAGGTTGCCAAGACACGTTACGTCTTTGGTTCCAACGCCAGAATTCCGCTGGTTATCCGTGGTCAGGAAGGTACAGGCCGTGGTAACGCTGCTACACATTCACAGTGTCTTGAAACTCTGTTCATGCATATCCCGGGTCTGAAAGTAGCCTGCCCGTCCACACCGGACGATGCTGTTGGTCTGCTTCGTACAGCTATCCGTGATGACAACCCGGTTTGCTTCTTCGAACACAAGGTTCTGTATGCTTCAAAGGGTGAAGTTTCAGATGATCCCAACTACATGATCCCCTTCGGCAAAGCTGACATCAAGAAAGAAGGTAAGGACGTCACTCTGGTATCCAACCTGCTGTATGTCAAGAGATGTCTTGAAATTGCTGAAGAACTTGAAAAACAGGGTATCTCTGTTGAAGTTATCGACCCGCGTACACTGGTTCCGTTCGACTATGACACAATCATCAACTCTGTCAAGAAGACAGGTCGTCTGGTTGTTGTACATGAAGCTCACGAAGCTGCCGGTTGGGGTGCTCAGGTTGTTGCTGAAATCTCCAAGAGAGCTTTCCCGTATCTGGATGCTGCTCCGGTACATCTTGGTGCAAAAGCTTGCCCGCTGCCGTTCAACATCGGTCTTGAAAATGCTGTTATCCCCAGCGAAAAAGAAATCGTTGACGCTATCAAAGGCACTCTGTACAAATAATTCATAATCCGTAGGAGGAAAGAATAATGGCATCCATTATTATCATGCCCAAACAGGGTCTTCTTATGGAAGAAGGCACTATCACAAAGTGGTTAGTTCAGGAAGGCGGCAAAGTTGTTGAAGGCGAACCGCTTTTCGAGATGGAAACTGATAAGCTGACCATCACTATGGACGCTACAGCTTCCGGTACAATGCTGAAGATCATTCACCCCGAAGGTGATGATGTTCCGATCACAAAGCCCATCGCTATCGTTGGTGAACCCGGCGAAGACATCAGCGCTCTCCTTGGCGACGAAGCTCCTGCTGAAGCTCCCGCTGAAGAAGCTACTGCTGAAGAAGCTGCTCCCGCTGCTGAAGAAGCTCCGGTTCTTGAAGGCAAAGTTACAGCTCCCGGCGAAAAGGTTATGGCCTCTCCCAGAGCTAAACTTCGCGCAGAAGAGAAGGGCATCGACATCGCTCTGGTTCCTGGTACTGCTACAGATAAAGCTACCGGCATCGATGGTTACATCATTGAAAAAGACGTAGAAGCTTATGCTGCTGCCGGCCCGAAGGCTACTCCGCTGGCCGCTAAGGCTGCTGCTGCCGCAGGCGTTGATCTGGCAACTGTTGCCGGCACAGGCGCTAACGGCAAGATCACTGTTGCTGATGTAACAGGTGGCACAGCACCTGCTGCTCCCGCTGCTGCCGCTGCACCTGCTGCTCCCGCTGCTGTTGAAGGCCAGGCTACAAGAGGCACACGCGTCGAGCCCATGAGCCGTATGCGTAAGTCTATCATGGCTAACATGCTTAACAGCAAACAGACCAACGCTCAGACAAGCCACCATATGGTAGTTGATATGACTGAAGTTGTTGCTCTGCGTAAGAAATACAAAGCAATGGACATCAAGGTTTCCTTCAACGATATCATCGTTCGTGCCTGCGCTAAGGCCCTGAAGGATTATCCGATCTGCAATGCTTCCGTTGACGGCAACAACATCGTTTACCATGACTATGTCAATATCGGTACAGCTGTTTCCGTATCTAACGGTCTGATCGTTCCGGTTATCAGAGATGCCGATATCATCGGTCTGACAGGTATTGCTGAAGAATCTGCTAAGCTGATCGGCAAAGCCAGAGACAACCAGCTCCAGCCCAACGATTACACAGGCGGTACTTTCACAGTATCTTCTCTGGGTATGTTCGATGTTGACGACTTCGTCGCTATCATCAACCCGCCCGAATCCTGCATCCTGGCTGTTGGTAAGATCGCCAAGACTCCGGTTGTTGTTACTAACGCCGAAGGCGAAGACGAAATCGCCATCAAGCAGATGTGCGGCCTGACACTGTCCTATGACCACAGAATCATTGACGGTGCCGAAGCTGCTAAGTTCCTGCAGAAGATCAAGAAATATCTGCAGAACCCCATCCTGATGCTGTAATTTAAACAACATTATAGGTTATTGAATCCCCCACCCTTAGTGGTGGGGGATAGTCAAGTAAAGGAGTATATTATGGCTAAATTTGAAGCAGTCGTCGTAGGCGGCGGCCCGGGCGGTTATGAATGCGCTATCCGTCTGGCTCAGTATGGTATTAAGACAGCTCTGATCGAAGAAAACAAGGACGAAGGTCTGGGCGGCACATGCCTTAACAGAGGTTGTATCCCCGCTAAGACTCTTCTGATGTCTTCCGATCTTTACAAAGAGATGAAAGAATCTGCTACTTTCGGTGTATCTTGTGACAACATCGCTTATGATTACAAAGCTGTCAAAGAAAGAAAGTGCAACGTCTCCAAGACCCTTCGTAATGGTATCGCCGGTCTTTGCAAGAGCCACGGTGTTGAAGTTATCTATGCAAGAGCTGTCCTGACAGATGCTCACACACTGTCACTGTCCAACGGTGAAACAGTTGAAGCTGACAAGATCGTTCTGGCTACAGGTTCTCAGCCGGCTCGTATCCCGATCCCCGGCATCGATCTTCCCGGTGTTGTCGATTCAACAGGTCTGCTTGACCTCGAAGAATGCCCCAAGAAGGTTGTTATCGTAGGTGGTGGTGTTATCGGTATCGAATTCGCTACACACTTCACAAACCTGGGTGTTGAAGTCACTATCCTTGAAATGCTGGATACTATCCTTGCTCCCCTGGATGCTGACATCTCTTCAGCTATGGCTGCCAAGCTCGAAAAGAATGGTGCCGTCATCAAGACAGGTGTTCGTGTAACAGGTATTGCCGAAGGTCTTAAAGTTACTTATGCCGCTAAAGATGGTTCAGAATCCACAGTTGATGCTGACGTCGTTCTGATGGCCGGTGGTAGAAGACCTAACTCCAGAGACATCGGTCTGGAAAAAGTTGGCGTTGCTACAACAAGAAGAGGCCACGTTGAAACAGATGGTCTGTGCCGCACAAACGTTCCGGGCATCTATGCTATCGGTGACCTGAACGGTAAGATGGAACTGGCACATGCTGCTTCTGCTCAGGGTCTTCAGGTTGCTGCTCATATCGCCGGCAAACCCTGCAAGGCTGTTGACCTTAACAAGATTCCGTCCTGCGTTTACACTTCTCCGGAAGCCGCTATGGTCGGTATGACAGAAAAGAAAGCTGCTGAAAGCGGTCGTGATTACGAAGTATCTATCTTCGGTATGAGCGGTAACGGCAAAGCTATGGTCATGGGCCAGAACGAAGGTATGGTCAAACTGATCACAGACAAAGCTACAGGCGAGATCCTTGGTGCTCACCTCCTGGCTCCTCGTGCTACAGATATGATTTCTGAGTTTGTAACTCTGATGGCTGCAGAAGGTACAGTTGATGAACTGGCTGCTGCTGTTCATCCGCATCCCACAGTAAGTGAAGCTCTTATGGAAGCTGCACACGTAGTACATGGTAACTGCGTACATGCTCCGAAGCCCAGAAAGAAAAAATAATCCGATAGAATCTTAATATGAAGAATTTCTATACAGTCAATGCCGGATTATATTTCCGGGATGGCGACAATGGTATTTTTATTGATGGTATTCATGGGGGAAAATCCGTAGGATTTTCCTCCATGCCACAGGAGATCAAGAACGATCTGGAAGAACCCGGATCGTTTTTTGCGCCCCATAATTTATTCTTATTTACACATGATCATCCGGATCATTATCAGCGGGATCTGCTTTGCAAGACTCTTAAGACTCAGCCGGATGCATCGGTGTACGGCCCTATGATTCCGGAAAGCAATATTGCACCTGAGTGGGTGGATTATCGTCTCAGTCATTTTGATTATAAAGACTGGTCCATCTACTGCATTGATGCCAAGCATGATGGTAAGGGATTTGAAAACGTCATTCTTCAGTCTTATCTGATCAAGCACAAGGACTACAGTATTCTTGTAGGGGGAGACGGCGTTTTTACACCTGCATTTTTGAGAAGAGTGCAGCAGGTTCAGCGGGGACACCTGACAGCAGCCTTCATCAATGTCTATCAGTTGGGCTCTGAATGCGGTAGAGAATTTCTAAAAGAGATGTCTCCGAGAATGATATATATGTATCATTTGCCTTTTGTCTGGGATGACAAGTTTGACATTCGAGGTATGAGTCGGCGTCTGTGCAATCAGTATCGTGATGAGTTCCCAAGGTTGGCTGTACTTTCACCTATGACCAAGGTGATAATTTAAAATATCATCATGTATACAATTTCCTCTTGTCATTTTGAACAAAACAAGGCATAATATGTCTTGATAATATATAATCAATAGATAAAATCGACAAAATAACGGAGGTGTCGACTTGCAATTTTTACAAGACGATACAGATAACAATCTGAACAGAAGACAGGTGTTTCGCCAGGAAGTCAGAGATCAGCTGTGCGAAGCTATTTTTTCCGGCACTTTGAAAGCCGGAGACAAGATCATCGAGACTTACTGGGCTAAGAAGCTTGGCGTTTCTCAGGGGCCGGTCCGTGAGGCTATCTGTTATCTTGAAGTGTTGGGTCTGGTTGAGACAGTTCCCTTTAAGGGCTCTCGCGTCAGAACCATGACAGATAAAGATATCCGGGACAATTATGAAGTGCAGATCTGTCACGAAGTCAAAGCATTGAATGATGTTATAGATACGCTGTCAGACGATGAGATGGAGATGCTGCTTGCTCATCTGCGAAAGATCCTTGATCGCATGGAAGAACAGGTAGAGGCCGGTGATAAGCGTGCTTATATTTCATATGATAAAGAGTTCCATGAGGCTATTATTTTAGCTGCTGACAACGGTGTATTACATCGTCTGTGGGATCAGTGTAATATGAGAACCTGGTTTATCTTCTCAATGAATACATCCTCAGCTCGTCTGAAAGCTCTTCAGGCAGATCATATTCGTATATATGAAGCTCTGGAGAGACGTGATAAAGAAGATGCCCAGAAGAGCCTGCGTCATCATCTGACAGATTCTATGAAGCGCTTCACCAAGCGTGCCCATGGTGTGGATGACGAAGATGATGAAACAGAAGTTCCGGTAAAGAAAGCTGAACCGGCTTCGGACAGCTGGCATTACGGCAGTGCCCATATTTGAACAGCACGAGTATCAGAAATTTGTGACAACTAAAAGACCTGTCGATTGGGTATTATTACGTTTTTGTATGTATACAAAAACAATCTGTTCAAACTCGATTGACATTTAATGAAATAATAGTAAGATAGTCTTGGAGATGGGAAAAGCGATTATCGATAATCGCTCATACCTCAAAACGACTATCTTTT
>JAGHUB010000131.1 GCA_018065025.1 Candidatus Equihabitans merdae | reverse complement strand
CTGTGTTATCTACGCCACTTGTGAAAACTCAGAGCTTCTGAGTATCACAGACCGTATGTATGTCCTCTTCGATGGTAAGATCATGGCTGAACTTGAGACCGCTAAGACTTCCGAAGAAGAAATCATGCACTATGCAACAGGTGCAACAACACCGTTCCAGTCATAATGTTAGGATGTACATCAACTAATCGCTGCTTACTGTAATAGGAGGTTATATAATATGCAAAACAAGAAGTCTGCAGGTAAGATCCTTTTAGACTGGGCTGCTGTTATTGTTTTGGTACTGTGCGTTGTTATCTTCACACTGATCAGAGGCACAGCTTTCTTCTCAACAGCTAACCTGGTTAACATTCTTCGTGCTATGTCCATCGTTACAATCTTCGGTCTGGCTGCTACCGTTTCCATGGCCCCAGATGGTTTCGATATGTCCGCTTGTACATTGGCTACATTCTGTGCTTATGTATTCGCATCTATGA
Source organism: Candidatus Equihabitans merdae (assembly GCA_018065025.1). GTDB lineage: Bacteria > Bacillota > Clostridia > Lachnospirales > Lachnospiraceae > Chordicoccus > Chordicoccus merdae. Next base: position 2,570 of record JAGHUB010000131.1, on the reverse strand, counting down.
ATCTGTGGGTTGGCCTTCCGGTATGGCTTACAGTTATCATCACAATGCTGTTCGCTATGGTTATGTATGTTCTGACACTGTTCCTCATCCTGGTATGTAAGATTCCGGATATGCTGGCAACATGTGCTCTGCAGTTCGTACATCAGGGTCTCGGCCTTGCCTACACCGGTGGTTCTTCTGTATCAGCCGGTCTGACAACTCCCGCTTGGATCGCTGCCCTTCGTGGTGGTAACGATGCTCCCGCTGCTGGTTGGACTGATGGTGCTATCAACATCGGTAAAGCTCCCTGGATCTACATCATCATGATCCTCTGCGTACTGTTCTGCTACATCTTCCTGGAAAGAACAAAACATGGTCGTTATCTGTATGCTATGGGTGGCAACAAGACTGCTGCTAAGCTTTCCGGTATCGATGTTAAGAAGTATCGTGCTATCGCCGGTATCGTAGCTGCTATCTTCATCGCAGTTGGTGGTATCCTGGTTTGCTCACGTAACTCTGCTGCTCAGATCAATGGTTCTGACTCCTATCTGATGACATCTTTGGCTGCCGTCTTCATCGGTCGTTCAGTTGGTGGTCGTGAAAAGGTTAACGCCATTGGTACAACAGTTGGTGCTCTTCTGATCGCTACTCTTGAAAACGGTCTGACAATGTGCGGCGTTGTTTACTACGTCCTGCCGGCTGTTAAGGGTGCTGTTCTGTGTCTGGCTCTGGCTGCTGCTTACGCAACAAGCAAGGAAGATTAATAATCGGTTTCTTACAGGTTATATATTGACTTGGTGAACTGACGGCGTGTCTTGAACCAATGGTTCACGACACGCCGATTTAGCATTTAAGCTAATAAAAGATATACAAAAGGAGATTTAGTATGAATTTTGATAAGTATTTCCTTATGAAGGAAGACGAAGTCATTGAGTATGCAAAAGTTAAAGTTGCTCAGATGGATTGGGATGCTGACAGCATGACATGTAAGGAAATCGGTGACGGTAACCTCAACTATGTTTTCAAAGTATCTGATGCCAAAGGCAACAGCGTTATCATCAAACAGGCCGGCGAAGAACTTCGTATCTCTAAAGAGATGAAGATCAGCACAGACCGTAACCGTATCGAATCTCAGAACCTTATGCTTCAGTACGCTCTGGCTCCGGGCTATGTTCCCAAGATCTATTTCTATGACACAACTATGTGTGCTTGTGGTATGGAAGACCTGTCTGATCATCAGATCATGCGTACAGCTATGCTTCAGCATAAGATCTTCCCGAAATTTGCTGATCAGATCTCCACATTCATGGCTCAGGTATTACTTGGCACAACTGATGTTGTTATGAATCATCAGGAGAAGAAAGAACTTCAGAGAAAGTTCATCAATCCGGAACTTTGTGATATCACAGAAGCTCTGGTTTACACAGAACCCTACAACAACGATATGAACCGTAACAATGTATTCGCACCCAATGCTGCTTTCGTAGAAGAGAAGCTCTACAACGATGCTGAACTTCATTGCGAAGTTGCCAAGCTGAAGATGGACTTTATGACCAATGCTCAGTCCCTGATTCACGGCGATCTGCATACCGGTTCTATCTTTATTAACGAAGAATCCACCATGGTTTTCGACCCGGAATTCTGCTTCTATGGTCCCATGGGTTATGATATTGGTAATGTTATTGCTAATATGATCTTTGCATGGTGCAGTGGCGATGCTGCCGGTGATGCTGCATTCTGTGAATGGGTTGAAAGCGTTATCGTAGACGTTGTCAACATGACCATGAGCAAACTGGATGCTTACTATGATGAGCATGTAACAGATGCTATGTGCAAAGCTCCGGGCTACAAAGAATATTACCTTGGCACCATCCTTGCTGATACATCTGCTGTAACAGGTCTTGAGATGATTCGTCGTACAGTTGGTATGGCCAATGTTAAGGACATCACAACAATTGCTGACGAAGCCGTTCGTGCTCGTGCAGAAAAGATCGTTATCACAGCCGGTATCGACTTCATCAAGAATCGTGCTGATAAGAAGTGCGGTAAGTGCTTCCTGAGAACTCTGAAAGATGCTATTAAGGCTGTAGACGAGGCCTAATTGGAGGAATGTTATGGAAAACGCATTAAATCTTGATACAGTCCGCCTGGCAGAGAATAAGAAGGAGATGATTATCCTTGACCAGACTCTTCTGCCCAATGAATGTAAATATCTGAACATCAGTGATGGTCAGGATATCTGGGATGCTATCTATCTGCTTAGAGTACGTGGTGCTCCGGCTATTGGTGTATGCGGCGGTTATGGTTACTATCTGCTGGCTGATCAGTTCGAGACAGATGATATGGATGCTTTCGTAGAAAAGTGCAGAGAAAATATGGAATTCATCAATTCCTCACGTCCTACAGCTGTAAATCTGAGCTGGGCTCTCAATCGTATGCACGGCGTTCTTCTTGCAGAAAAAGAAGGTAAGACGGTTGCTGAGATGAAAGTTCGCCTGATGGAAGAAGCCGACGCTATCCGTGAAGAAGATATTCAGATCAGCCGTAACATCGGTCAGTATGGTTATGAACTTCTTGAAGAGCTGGGCAAA
>JAGHUB010000101.1 GCA_018065025.1 Candidatus Equihabitans merdae | reverse complement strand
ATATTAGTTTCCTGGTTAATGATTTTGCACAGTCTTACCTTGGCTTGCTCACCACCGGACAGGACGCGAACCTGGCTCTCGATGTGCTGAGTGGTGAGACCGCATTTTGCCAGAGCAGATCTGACTTCGTACTGAGTCCATGAGGGGAAGAGCTGCCAGATTTCTTCGATGCAGGTGGTGCGGTTGTTCTGATCAGCTTCCTGCTCAAAATAGCCGATCTGCTGATAATCACCGGTTGTCACGCTGCCGGACAGGGCCGGAACCAGGCCCATCAAACTCTTCAACAAAGTGGTTTTGCCGATGCCGTTGGTGCCTACGAAGGCAATTTTGTCGCCTCGTTCAATGTAAAGATCCAGTGGTTTGGACAGGGGTTCGTCATAGCCGATAACCAGATCTTTTGTCTCGAAAATGGTCTTGCCGGAGGTGCGGCCGACCTTAAAATTGAACTCAGGCTTTGGCTTCTCTCTGGCCAATGTAATGACATCCATTTTGTCTAGCTGCTTCTGGCGGGACATGGCCATATTTCTTGTGGCCACGCGGGCTTTATTTCTCGCAACGAAGTCCTTGAGTTCGCGAATTTCCTGCTGCTGACGATTGTAGGCTGCCTCAAGCTGTGCTTTTTTAGCCGCATAGACTTCCTGGAAATGGTCGTAGTCGCCGGGGTAACGATCCAGGTCACAATTTTCCATATGATAGATCAAATTGACCACGCTGTTCAAAAATGGAATATCGTGGGATATCAAAATAAAGGCATTTTCATATTCCTGTAGGTAGCGCTTGAGCCAGGCGATGTGCTCTTCGTCCAGATAGTTGGTGGGTTCGTCCAAAAGCAGGATGTCTGGCTTCTCCAGCAGGAGCTTGGCCATGAGAACCTTGGTTCGCTGACCACCGGATAACTCGGAAACGTCACGATCCAGGCCGATGTCCAGAAGGCCCAGAGCCTTGGCAACTTCCTCAACTTTAGCGTCAATCATGTAGAAATCATGCTGATTCAGCAGTTCCTGAAGGATACCCGTCTCTTCCATGAGACGATTCATTTCCTCTTCATCGGCTGCGCCCATTTCCTCATACATGCGATTCATGTCTGCTTCCATTTCAAAAAGGAAGCTAAAAGCATTTTTCAAAACATCACGCATGGTCTGGCCAGGCTGGAGAACGGTGTGCTGGTCCAGGTAACCAACCCGGACATTTTTCGCCCACTCCACCTCGCCTTCATCCGGCATCAGCTTGTTGGTGATAATATTCATAAAAGTTGACTTGCCCTCGCCGTTGGCGCCGATGAGGCCGATGTGCTCACCCTTCAGCAGGCGGAAAGACACATTGTCGAAAATGGCCCGGTCGCCAAAACCATGGGTAAGATTCTTAACATTCAGGATCATATGTGCTCGCTTGTTCTTTCTAAATCAATTCTTTGCTTGGTCTATATTCTGGTCTTTGTTCTGGTCTTTGTTTGTTCTGTGACTTGTTCTGTGACTTGTTCAGTGTCTTACTCTCAATCTTTTGTTCCTTATCTCATCGGGGGCTATTATACCATGAGGCCTTTGTTATATGGGAAGCAAGTTTTTTGCTTTGGCGAAGCACTTTTGGCTCTATATACCCATATTCTTGTTTGCACAAGCTTGCTCCTCTGACTGCCGCCGCAGTTTCTTGCTTTGATGAACACCTTCTGTCCATATATACCCAAATTCTTGCTCCCACAAGCTTGCTCCTCTGACCGCTGCCGCAGTTTTTTGCTTTGATGGACACCTTCTGTCCATATATACCCAAATTCTTGCTTGGCAAGAAGTTCGGCAAGACTCAGAACCTCTTCATGCCCGGCTGCGAACTGCCCACTGAGACACCTATTGAAAACCTGAAGGCAATGACCAAGGCTTTAGAAGATATTGGTTGATCAACAAGATTGAAGATAGCGAAAGCAGCTATATCACCACGGTGATATAGCCGCTTTTTTTGTGTATACGATGAGCCAAGTGGCTGCGAGTGCTTGCACACAAGCAGACAGTTCACCCTCCCAGGGCCTCGGCGATTCGTTTCATGGCCTGCTCATTCGAGCCAAGAGCACCCATGACATAGTAACCATTCTTGATGGTGTCGGATTCCCTTGTCAGGAAATTGAAGACGCATGCGGCACTTCCGTCCATGATTACAAGAGGTGCACCATTTTTCGCAGCCAGGGGACCGGCTACAAGAGCATCCGGGAACTGGGGATCCCAGCCCATGGCCAGGACAGTGCCCTGATAATCGGCGCTGTCGCCGCTGAAATATTTGGCAATCTTGAGGGAGGTCTCGAATCTGCTCTCACCGCCAAGGCGAATGCAGTCCTTGCCACAGGCACATGATTCTTTGATGCCAAGGCCAAGCAAGATTACATGCTTAATCTTGTATCCGGAAACCAGCGCCTTAGATGCAGCAGAAAGCTCGCCGGATTCATTTGCCAGCAAGATGGGAATATGCTTGGCGTAACTCCAAGGTGACATGGACAAGGCATCAGCAGGTTTGGTGCCGATGGCGATGGCAACGGTGTCGATGCTGCGATCTCGTGATGTTGATTGCTTAAACACCGCTTCTGCTGTCTGATAGCGATCCTGTCCCCAATATTTGCTGATAGCCTCAGAAGGGATGCCGCATTCATTAAGGCCGGCGATAACAGAATCCTTCAGTACGCCGCCGATTATGTAGACATTCTTGACCTTACCCTCCCAGGGTCCGGTGAGAAGTTGACGAAGGGACTCCGACAGCACATAAGGATCTGACATCAGCACCGGTGCGTCAAGGATGCCCGCCAGTGATGCAGCGGATAATGCATCCGGAAAGTCTGTGCCACAGGCCAGAACTATAGATTCTGCTCCCTCTGGAAATGCCTCTTTGGCTGCCAATACTGCTGTTGCATATCGGTCAGCACCGGTCAACTTAATCTGATTAATATCCCCTTGGCTTTTCTTTCCAATGGAAAATGCCTGATCACCTGAGCTATTATACTGAGCACCCATGACATTTCCATTGACTCCGGCTAATGCCCGACCATCCGCAAGGGATATGATCCTTACACCGTAATAATCATCTTCCGACAGTGTCCAATACTGCTCCAAAGTATTATCCACTTCTGTCAGGGAAATGCTGCCATTTTCCGCGGCGGTCAGAGCCAAATTGCCACTTTCGTCAGTAATGATATAACTATTTGTCCCTTCTACAGGCACAAAGCAAGATCCCTCGTCTCTATTCTCAGCATTTCCATCCAGATACAGCTGATCTGCCCCATAGCTTACCGTATCGCCGCCAAGGCGGAGGGTATATACATTTTCCGAATCAAAAGCAGCGCTCTTGTAGCCATATAAGGCGTCAAAATAAGCTTCTCTCTTATTGATATAGGCCTTCAGCAAATCAGGATCCCGGTACTGATATTTCCACAAGGCGACATCAGCCGCTGCAGAACGACTGATCAGATTGATCTGTTCGTCAAGTTTTGTCAGCGCTGTTTCGCAGCCATCGTGGCCGGTACTGCGCCAAAGTGAAGCCACCATTTTCATGAACTCTGGGATCTTAACCAGGTCATTCAGGATATTGGTTCGGCATCCGGTGTCCGGATGGGATTCAAGGGAATCCCTGGTGTCCGTGGCTACCCACAACCTGTTGGGATCATTCCAGAATGAGTTGATCATGGTCAGATCGAAGTCCCAGGCAGGACCGGCGTGAATCACGTCACCCTGGCCGTCTCGATACAGATGAAAACTGACAAGCGTGGCATCGATATTGGCGATGAACTCTTCAAGCAGGTAATAAGCCGCAAAGCTTTCAAGGTCGATCAAAGAACTTAATCTATCCCAGTCTTTGTCGTGTGCAGCTTCTTCTGCCTGAGCATATGTATCGGCAAAAGATGCCAGGGCGGCTTCATTTTCTCCAATACTCTCAGACACCGCATCCTTCAGAACCATATGGCATTGAGAATAAGGTGACAGAATGTCCAACTCATCCGCCTTGGCTGGTCTGAAGTCCATCTCTACAAGGATGCCGTCATTATCCTGTAAGGGAAGGCAGTGTTTGCCGATCTCTACTTTCTGAGTCAAAAGATAGTTGCCCAGATATCTGCCATCGGCATACAGATCAATATACTGATAACCGCTTCGGTACATGCCAAGTGCAGCGCCAAGATCCATGCAGAAAGAACTCTGCACCAGGGACGCATCCAATGCATTGGCTAACAAGATGTACTTCTTTGATGCGGCCATGCCAAAAAGCGATATCTTCTTGTCGAATTTGATCTGGTAGGGTTTCTTGTCCTGATGCCATGTGCTGTGGCCACGGCCTTTGATTTCCACATTGTCGTAGACAGCTGTGTTAGCACCGTCACCCGGCTCTGCAATAGCCAGGACATTTCCCGGATATTTTTCCTCTCTTGAACCGCTGTTGATGGCGTCGATACCCACCACCAGCTCCAGGTTGACACTGGGAATGCCTCTATCTTCTAAATACAAGGCACTATTGGCCTGAGGGTCCGTGATCAAGGCGGCGTTGAGGTCTCCCATGGCAGACTCAACTGCTGTCTGATTCACCTCATCAGTCACAGGAGCCGCTGTTTCCTCAAGGCGGTTGTCTTCCGGTAATGGCTCTTCCGCACACACGCCCATGGCTGTCTGACTAAGCATAAGTATAGTCAGCAAGATCGACGTAAATCGTTTGTATCTTCTCATGTTCATACCTCTATCAAATCCTCTACCCGGCATCCCAGGGCCTTGGCCAGGCGGTAGATGGTGATTACGCTGGCTTTATTAATATCCTTATTCC
>JAGHUB010000287.1 GCA_018065025.1 Candidatus Equihabitans merdae | reverse complement strand
GATAATGGCGCGAGCTCTTACCAGGCCTGCCTCTTCGATAGCACCGGTCTGGTTCTCGATCTGCCCGTCATAGGTGCGCCAGGTCATACTGTAACCGGCTTCCGCCAAACGCTGTCGCAGAATATCCCGCTCAATGGCATCCTGTCCTTCTTCACTTGGCAGAATAACGTAGATCAGATTACTGCCGTTATTGGTCATATAACTGTCTGCGTCATCCGGGGCTATGACTGATGAACTTCCACCCTCACCGATGGCATCATCAGCTGCCTGAGCGTTCGCTTCTCCCCCGGCATCCTCCGGGCCGTTGTATTCCGTAGGAGCCAGCACACCATTATATTCCTGGGCTTCCAGGACCTCTGGGGCACCTGCCTCCCTGCTAGAACCACAGCCCGTCAGACCACCTATCATCAAACACGTGGTCAGACACAGGGCAAGGACGGCTTTTATTCTGTTGTAGAAATTAGGCTTTTTATGCATTTATCTTCACATCTGATACATGGAACGACAGCTGCCTTCGCCGGATACCATGCAGGCTCCCTGAGGTGTCAGAGGTGTGCATACTTTTCCAAAGAGTGGACACTCGCTGGGCCTGATCTGACCGATCAGCACCTTATCGCAACGGCAGGCTTTATTGATCTTGCGGTCTTCTACCAGTTCATAACTGCCGGCATCGTAAGATGCATACTCTTCTTTAAGCACCATACCGGAACCGGCTACCGAACCCATGCCGCGCCAAACCGCATCGGTTTTAGTGAAATATTTTTCCACCATACGCTGGGCTTCTTCATTACCATTTCTTGTCACGACAGATGGATAATGATTGAAGACCCGGCCTTCCTCACGATGCTTGACCATGGTGTAGAGGGTCTCGATAATATTTTCCCCGGTAAATCCGGCTACGCCAAATGGCAGATGGTATTTTTCTGCCAGAGGTTCAAAGGGGGCATATCCGGTGACTACCGATACATGTCCCGGAGCCAGGAAACCATCGACATTAGCACCCTGATCACACAGATAGGAAATCACAGAAGGCATGGTCTTAAGAGCTGTCAGCAGCTGAACATTTTTGAGGCCTCGCTCCAGCACCTCTTCCATCAGCAGGGCATAAAGAGGTGTGGTGGTTTCAAAGCCAACTGCTGCATAGACGAAAGTCTTGTCAGGCTCATTTTCCGCCATATCCAACAGATCAAAGGGGGCATAAACCATGCGAACATCGGCACCGCTGCCCTTGGCCTCCTGCAGTGTGGAAGCACTGCCGGGCACACGAAGCAGATCGCCGAAAGTCACCACTGCATAATTGCTCTTTAAGGACAGCTCGATCAAGCGATCCACATAAGCCGAAGGGGTGACGCATACAGGACAGCCGGGGCCTGAGATCAGGTGAATCTTGTCTGATAAGAGGCTTCGAATGCCGTTCTTGGAAATGGCTGCGGTATGACTGCCACATACTTCCATGATGGTCATATCCGGACCGTCGTAATGTTGTAAGAAATCTATTTTTTCCTGTAATGTCATGTTTTTGTATTATCCTGTCATGCCGAAGCACAAGGTCTGCCAGACCATTTTTTGCCGACATGTTTTCCTGAAGATTTATCCATACAGTATAACATGAATCAAGATGAATGTTCCGATTTTATCGCCTCGAGGCAGGCGGGGTATGGTATACTTTTTAGGTACTTGATCATTTCCAAATAATGTTCCGGAGGATCTACATGTCATATTCCGTACTGATGTCCGTTTATTATAAAGAAAAAGCTGAGAATCTCAGAAAAGCCATGATGAGCATCTACAATCAGACAGCTCCCTGCGGTGATTTTGTTCTGGTATGTGATGGCCCCCTCACCGATGAGCTGGATGATGTTATCGAAGAGATGAAGGCTCTCTTCAAAGATGTACTGCAGGTGGTTCGCTTAAGCGAAAATATGGGTCTTGGCAAGGCTTTGAATGAAGGCATCCAGCACTGTCGTTACGAACTGGTGGGACGTATGGACAGCGATGACATCTCTCATCCCGACCGTTTTGAGAAGCAGCTTCGAGTCTTCGAGTACAAGCATCCCGATATTGTCAGTGCCACTGTTGAAGAATTCTCTGAATCACCGGATAAAATCGAAGCCCGCCGCATGCTGCCTGCCGAGCATGAAGACATCCTGGTCTTTGCCAAAAAGCGCAATCCCTTTAATCACCCCTGTGTCATGTATAAGAAGAGCGCTGTAGAAGCCGCCGGTGGCTATCAGGACTTCTATCTCCTGGAAGATTACTACCTGTGGATCCGCATGCTGCAAAATGGTGCCAAGGGCTACAACATCAAAGAAGGACTTCTGTCCATGAGAGCCGGTTCCGATATGTATCGTCGCCGCTCAGGCAGCAA
>JAGHUB010000296.1 GCA_018065025.1 Candidatus Equihabitans merdae | reverse complement strand
CCGGAACTTGAGGAATCGCCAAAGAGCTGTCCCCAGATATCAGAGGAACCACCGGAACTGACCTGACCACCAAGCTGGAGAGAACCAAACTGACGGACGGCTTTGCCGTAACGGTTGATTGAGTCGATGCCAATGTTGTTATAAGTGGTCAGAACCGTGTTGATATAAGCATTTTTACGCCAGGGGAAATAGATGCTCAGACCTTGAGAGCCTCTCATATCCGGTGTGACATGGTTGTATTTGACGCATTTGGCAAGGACAGATGACAGGGCATTACTTTCGGAAGTGTTGATGTCGTCACAGAAAGTCAGCAGGTCGATCTGGTCGATGCGTTGAGAAGTGGCATATTCCTTAGCCCTTTTTCTGGCATCGGCTATCATCTGATAGCTGCCGGAAGATACAGCGTTGGAGATGCTGTCTGAGAAGGCCATGAAGACTTCCGGTGCTGTGCCGGAAAGTTCAGCCAGGTCAGTGACAGACAAGGTCATGCCGGAGTTGGAATTGCTCTTTTTGGCATTGTCGCTGATGAAGGAATCGCAGATTTCTTTACCGATGGTAACGGTGTCGGTGGAGGTATTGTGGCTCAGCGTGGACAGCCAACCTGTGTAATACCAGCCGTAACCCGGCTCGGTTTCTTCGGAAGCAATCAGGTAATCGGCATAGGGTTCAACAGCCAGAGCTGTTTCCAAAGTAGCCATGAGGCAGGCGTCGAAACCGACGAAGTCGAACTTAACGCCGCCCTGTGCCAGGCCCTTGGCCACGCGGTCAATGGACATGGATGAAGAGGAAGCGTACTTCTCATCATAGCCGTAACCGGATAATGTGCCGCCGCCGTGATCCCACAGAATCAGGTCGTAACGGCTGGCGGGATAATTCTTGGCTGACCACTGAATGAAGTTAGCCAGGTTCTGTTCATTAGTCATGGAACCGGTGCTGAAGTTTTCCACCAGCATTTCCATGCCGCCCTTTTTCACCCGGTAGATCTGATTGACAGAATTGCTGACAAATTGATTGTTCCATTTGCTGCAGCCGCCGGTGCAGACGATAATGTTGACATTTTCATTTAAGTCAGCCTTGGTCATTTCCACCAGGTCAGAGGTGGCCATGCCGTATTTGGACTCAAGGTCGGTGCCGCACAGATACATCATGAGGGTGACGGTGTCCCGACCATTTCCCAGAAGAGTGGTAAATTTTTCGCGGGCATCCGTGGAGACGGTCATATCGGCACTGTCATCAGAGGCATCGTTATAAGTGGTGTGGCTTGAGCTGTGGCCACTGCCCGGACTGGAGTTGGGCTCCTGATAGGTGCTCATGACAGGGGATTCCTGACCGGCTCCGGTGTCGTCGCCGCCAAAGAGATTTGTCACGACAAAATAAAGCACCAGAACCAGGATAATGGTGCCAACGCTTAAGCCGCCTTTTTTGCCGGAACGACGCGGGGG
>JAGHUB010000007.1 GCA_018065025.1 Candidatus Equihabitans merdae | reverse complement strand
TTCCAGCACCGCTAATCGAAATAAAAATGTCGGTTTAAATGTCGGTACAAATGTCGGTTTATTCACGCTGCAGAAAGAATAATACCATCGGTAAGGAGGTTCGATAAATGACCGAAGTTAAAAAGTGCATAAGATAGCTTGCCGTGTGTTACCCGCTGCTTGCAGTGACTATTTTCCCGGAAACAGGTATGATCTCGAAACAGTTTCCGACATATAGGTTTTCTTCCGTTTACCTATTGCTGCTTTCAGTATGTCTGATCCTGCGCTATTATCTGATCGTTGCGGAAAGAAAAAATGTAAAGCATACCATGATGCATATTGCTGTTATGATATTCCTGCTGTTTTTCTTCCGTGGCTCTCCGAATAATGTTATTTACAAAATGTAATATATAGTTGACATGAAGTAAAATATAGAGTATATTGTGTCCAACAAATAAAGCATGACAAGTCGCTGATATATCATTTGGCTTTATCATCTACAATTTAGTCAGATAAAAAGGAGATATTATATGGACTCATATACAATTGGAAAGTTTTGCGGTATCTTAGTTGGCGTAGTAATTGGTATAATCATCGTTTGGATCGCACTGAAGTGGTCTAAGAATGACGGCAAGGTACGTGCCAAATACGATGAGAGACAGACAGCAATCAGAGGTCGGGGTTACGCACTGGCTTTCTACACAACCATCTGTCTGATCGCCATCTATGCACTCTTTCTTAGTGAGGTTCCCTCATTCCCTATGATGCCCGATATAGCTCTGATGATTATCGTTTTTATCGGTGTCATCCTTCATGTCAGTTACTGCATCTGGAATGGGGCCTACTTCTCACTGAATGAGAACAAGACCAGAGTCATGATCTGCTTTGTCCTCGTCGGTCTTTTAAACATGGTGATCGGTATCAACAACATCATCAAAGGCAGTGCCTTTACAGACGGCAAGCTAAACATTCAGAGTCTGAACCTTATCTGCGGTCTCCTGTTTGTAGCCATCTTCCTGGTTATCTTCATTCGTAAAGTAGTTCCTGTTAAGGACGAAGACGAGGAAGAATAAGAATCGGCCCATGCAGATGATTGGAGGATACAAAATATGAAAAATCTTAGGTTAAAAGCCGCCAGAGCTGCCCTGGATATGTCACAGCAGCAGTTGGCAGAAGCTGTAGGGGTCTCACGTCAGACTATGAATGCCATTGAGAAGGGTGATTACAATCCCACCATCAAGCTCTGCCGCAAGATCTGCCGCGTGCTTGGCAAATCTCTGGATGAGTTGTTCTGGGAAGAGGACGAAGCTGACGAATAAAGAAATGATTGGGAGGTGTTTTATGTTTAAAGAAAATGCTATCATTGAAGCTGCAAAGCTGTTGGATCAGGATCCCGAGTTGGAGGCTTCATTTTGTTTTTCTGAAGATGCCATTGAAAGCGGTTTGGATGTCTTAGGTCGTCAGGCACTCATGGTAGCAGACATGCCTGAGACCCTGGCTGCATTATGCGGAAGTGATGAAAGCGGGAAGAATTACCTTGAAAACTATAATGGTCGTGCAGTCTGCTTTGCAACAGATAGTGATGTAGCCCACATCGCCCGAACAAGAAAGAAGAGTCGTGCCGCTGTAGGCATTCAGAAGGCCGGTCGTTCCGGTGAAGAGATGGTTCTGGTAATCGGTAGTTCTTTGTCAGCTCTGGCTGCAGCCGGTGCCTTGATTGAAGGTGGCTTCCTTCGTCCCGGACTTGTTATCGTAACCGTTAAAGCTAACGAGAATGTGGGTCCGGAACAGGTCACTGCCCTTAAGCAGCAGTTCATGCAGCTGGAGACACCTTACATCGTTGTAGGTGGCGATAAGGGCGGTCCCGAGATGGCAGCAGCTATCTGCGGCAGTCTCATTGATCTTCTTAATATTGATGAGGCCTGAGGTTATTTGCTTCAAAAGTAAAGAGAAAATGTTTGGAGCATGATATTGATGTAACAAGTCTGTCTGGTTTTATTTAGGATGGAGCATTAAATGAAGAAATACTACAAATTAATTGCAGCCTTATTAGTCATGGTTTTATCTTGCAGTCTTTTCCTCACCGGTTGTGGTGATGATGACGATGATGAGGCTTATTACGATGATTGGGATGAGGAATGGGAGGATGAAGAGGAAGAAGACAGCCATTCTTCTGAACGTCCAAGCACAAACACTTTAGGTGATTTCCAGGACGATAGCGCCATGGTGCGTGCTCTTGCTGATACCGACGCCATCCGTGCCCCCCAGCTTAAGCTTAGGGGAAATGGTGAAGACCGTGTTACCATCATGGTCTACATGAACGGTTCTAATCTGGAATCCGATGATGGTTCAGCTACAGAAGACCTGTTGGAAATGATCAATGCCGGTTCTTCTGATCATGTCAATATTCTGATTCAGACCATGGGTACCAAAACATGGAAGTCTCATGGTATCGCTGCGGATCATACTCAGCGTTATCTCTTAAATGGTGATGGCATGAAGTTGATCTATGATAATCTTGGTCAGCTGGATTGTACAGATCCGGCGACGCTGTCCGATTTCATTTCCTGGAGTGCCGGCAATTTCCCGGCAGACCGTTATGAGCTGATCTTCTGGGATCACGGCGGCGGCCCGGTTTATGGCTATGGTTTTGATGAATGGAATGATGATGAGTCTGCCTGTCTGTCACTGGATGAGATTCAGACCGGTGTTAAAGACGGCGGAGTTTATTTCGATTTCATCGGCATGGACTGCTGTCTCATGTCTTGTCTGGAAGTCTGTTGTGCCCTTTATGACTTCTGTGATTACATGATCCTGTCCGAAGACTTCGAGCCCGGTATCGGCTGGTATTATACCGATTGGCTTAAAGCTCTCTATAATAATACATCCATTCCCACCACAGAACTTGGTGCCATGATCTGTGACGATATGGTCAATGCCAATAAGACTTCAGCAGAAGGTGAAGATGCTATCCTGGCCATCATTGATGAGTCCAAGATCAAGGTTCTCTTTGCCGCCTGGACTGATTTTGCTTACAACAATACTGACGCTCTGATGGAGAACAACAAGAGTCGTAAGGTTCGCAGCCGTGGTCGTTCTCTGACAAGCAGAACAGCCGCTAAGGGCTGGTTTACCGACTGGTTGGAGGAAGCCGCCGGCAGCGAAGAGTATAACCTGTCTGACTACTATATCTCAGATATGATGGCCGTTGCGTCTACCATCGACGCTGATGAGACCGCTATGCTGGCATCTGCTTTGAAAAATGCCCTGGTCTATGTCAGTGCTACAGATGGAGACAGTTACCTGACCGGTATCTCGGTCACACTTCCCTATGGTGATGCCGAATTCTATGAAGCTCTGAAAAATGTTTTGATCAACTGCGGCTTCAATGAAGACTATGTCAGCTGGTTAGCCCAGTTTGGTGATTCATCCTTTGCCAACAACAGCAGTCTCGAAGATTATGATGACTTCGATGACGAATGGGAAGGCTGGGATGAATACGATGACGACTATGACTGGGAAGACTGGGATTATGCCGACGAAGACGATGACTTCTGGTTTGGTTGGCTCTTCGACTGGGATGATGAAGACTGGGAAGATGACGACTATTACTATGATGATGATTACTATGATGACTGGGATGATTGGGAAGACTGGGACGACGAAGACTGGGAAGCTTTCTGGGATGAGGAGGACTGGTAATTGAAGAAGTCTTCCGGTATCAGTCAGGAAGCCATCAAGTATTTCGCCATGCTGACCATGTTGATCAATCACATAGGCAGCATCTTCATGCCGGAACATTCTATTGAAAGCAGCCTGATGAAAGCCATCGGCTATTTTACCGCTGTAACCATGTGTTATTTCCTGGTGGAAGGTTATTATCATACATCCTCTAAGGAACGATATAGCCGACGCTTACTGATTTTTGCTATTGTGTCTCAGCTGCCCTATATGTTGGCATTTTCCGGTGAGAGTATTATTACTTTCCACGTGTTCAACATGGACATTCCTTTCCCCGGCTTTAGCATGATCTTCACCTTGTGGATCTGCTTCCAACTGTTGATTACCTTGGAAGACAGCAATATAGCTGATCGCAAGGCTTATGCCATCGGTTTGGTCTGTATCACAGGCCTTGGAGACTGGCCATTTCTGGCACCTCTTTTCGTTTGGGCTTTTCGCAA
>JAGHUB010000125.1 GCA_018065025.1 Candidatus Equihabitans merdae | reverse complement strand
ATGGTCTGGCCCATGTGATCGAAGAACCATACGCGATTGTAGAAGGACTCACGATAGCCGTTAACGATGTAGAACATGGGGTTAAGTTTAAAGATCCAATGATACTTTGGCGGAATCATGGTGATCTGCCACATGATGGGAATAGTCCAGACACCTACCTGCAGAACGATATTGATGATCTGGGACAGGTCGCGGAAGAAGATAACCACCGCACAAGTACCGTAGATAATGCCAAGACCAAAGACAAACATAGCAAACAGATAATAGACGATCTGAATGGCATAGATGCCCGGTGTAATGCCGTAAAGCAGGCAAATACCGAAGGTAATAGCGATAAAGAAAGCGTGAACAAACAGAGCTGAGATGGCTTTAACCATAGGCAGAACTGAAATCTTGAAAACAACTTTCTTAACCAGGAAACTGTATTCGATCAAAGCATTGGTACCGGAATTCATGAATTCCTGGATATAGAACCATGGCACCAGACCGGATACCAGGTAAACAACGAATGGGACGTTGGATACGGCACCGCTTCGGAAACCAACTGAGAAGACGAACCAGTAAACCAGGATAGTAACTACCGGCTGTACGAAAGCCCAGAAGATACCAAGATATGAACCGGCATATCTTGTCTTAAAGTCATTCTTGGCCAGGTTCATGATCAGTTCTCTGTTCTCGAAGAGTTCAACCGGCAGAGCCAGTACTTTCTTGCGGAAAAGCAGAGCTGCTGCAGCCACGCCATCGATGAGAAGCAGAGCCAGGATCTTGATAAGCCAGTTGACCATAGTCTTGTTTTTAATGGCCTTGGCTGCTGCGGTCTGGGATGACATGTTGAGATAGAGCTGAGCATCGCTGCCATCGGCAATAACGGTGATGGCATTGTCACTGCTTTCTGCATCAGCTACATCCTGTGAACGATAAGGTACCAGCATATCGCCGCTTACCGGTTCAACGATGTCCTTGTAGCGGAATGAGAAATCTGACAATACCCAGCTGCTCTCCTGGCTGCCCAGATCGATACGGACTACGCCGGTATCAGCTGTCACCGGGAATTCCATCTCGACGGTTCTGCCTTGGGCTACATCTTCCTCTGAGTAGCCTTTGACACTACTGTTCTGCTCTGAGAGATGGGCTTCATCTGAGCCGTAGAATACCTGTACAGCATCCGGCACATCAGAAGTCACTGAAAAACACAAATTGAGTGTCGGGTTGACACTCTCTTTGCGGCAGATTATTAAGATATTCAAAATTACAGCTGCCAGCACAAGCACGATGGCCAGCAGCTTCATTTTTTTGTTCATGAATTATTTAGCTCCCTGCTTCTTTTCGGTGTATTCACGGAAGCTGCCCCACTTCTGATCCTTTTCGGACATGATGAGCTCCATATCTTCCGGAATCGGCCATTCAACACCGATTTCAGGATCGTTGTAAAGCAGACCGCCTTCATCGTTGGGATGATAGAAATCTGTGCACTTGTAGCAGAATTCAGCTTCGTCAGAAAGAACAACGAAACCATGAGCGAAATTCTTGGGGATGAAGAACTGCTTCTTGTTTTCAGCAGACAGTTCAACACCATACCACTTGCCGTATGTTGCAGAACCTTCTCTTAAGTCAACAGCAACATCCCAGACTGTACCGCGAACCACGCGAACCAGCTTGTCCTGGGGGAAATTGATCTGGAAATGCAGACCACGCAGAACGCCCTTACGGGATGAGGACTGGTTGTCCTGAACAAAGACTTCCGGAATACCGGCTTCTTTGAAATCATTGTACTGGTATGTTTCCATGAAATAACCACGGTTGTCGCCGTAAACAGCAGGTGTAATAACTTTAAGACCTTCGATTTCACAGGTTTCGACTGTAATCTTGCCCATAATTCAATTCCTCTTATTTTTCGTTTTCCATAATCTGTCGAATCTTAGTTGCTTCGCCCCAGACACCCGGGGATTCATCGGCGCGATCCGGTTATTTACCATATTCCAGCTGAATAT
>JAGHUB010000081.1 GCA_018065025.1 Candidatus Equihabitans merdae | reverse complement strand
GGCCAGATCGAGGGTGGTGTTGTCATGAGTATGGGTTATGCTCTGACAGAACGTCTGCCTTTCGATGACAATTGTCAGCCCATCCAGAAATACGGTTCACTTGGTCTCTTCAGAGCTCATGAGATTCCGGAGATCGTTCCCATCATCGTTGAAAAAGAAGGTCTGGATGTTGCCTGCGGCGCTATCGGTGTCGGTGAGATCACATCTATTCCTACTGCTCCTGCTATTGCTGATGCTTACTACAGAGCAAGCGGTGTCAGACAGACAGTACTGCCTCTGGTAAACACACCCTATGAAAGGAAGGTATGGTAAATGGCCGCTATGAAGAGTTTTCCTTACAAAGCAGCAGTTGTTGCCTGTAAAGGTGGCTGCCGCAATACATCCTGCTCCGATGGTTGTATCGGATGTCGTAACTGCATCGACAATTGTCAGTATGGTGCTATCGAAATCAATGAATTAGGTATAGCCGAAGTCAACGAATCCAAATGTTTCGCTTGCGGCAGATGCGTTGAATCCTGCCCCATGGGCATCATTCGTATCCATGATGCAGCTGTTTCCATCGTTGTCAAATGCTCCAATACAGCAGCCGGCAAAGATGCTCGCACACAGTGCAGCGTAAGCTGTATCGGCTGTGGCATCTGCGTCAAGGCATGTACTGCCTCCGCTATCCACGTTGTCAACAATGTGGCTGTTATTGATGAGAGATATTGCTTAAGCTGCGGCAACTGTGCCGTTAAATGTCCTCGTGGTGCCATCAGTGATATGCGCGGCATCATCAAACCCAGAAATTAATTAATAATCACCAACCAATAAAGTAAGACGAGGTCTGTGTCATGCAGATTTCGTCTTATTTTTTAATAGCTGAATCTTCATGGTTATGATCAGCCCGGAAGAATCCATGTACAAAGGACGCCAAAAGAAATAAAAGGCCCCAGGGGAATCATTTGCCTTAACAAGGATGAGTCTTTCATACTCTTGACTACACTTGAAGAGCTGACAGCTGAGCTTCCATGTGGATCATTATTTTTCTCCCTGATGATCGAACGAGATTTATGAAAGACGGTATAGGCTAACATAGCCACTCCCATAAAGATAATGGCCATCATAGCGTCCTCTATACCATAAAAGAATCCCACAGATGACATCAGCTTCACATCTCCTGCACCCATCTTTTTTCCAAATAAACCGGGAATTATAAAGATCAGAAAACAGAATATCATCCCAAGAATGGACTGAACCATATCTGCCCTTGGCATAATGTGAATACCCATCTTGTGGAAAAGTAAGCACAGCATTTTTAGTATGATCATATTCTCCCACAGGCCATCCGGAATGATCCGCTCATGATAATCAATGACGGCAATCATTTCCAGAATAACTAAGAGAATCAAACCATATGAGGTCATCCACAGCGAGTCAGCATAATTAACACTCATTTGCACGTGGTCGTACCAATGGCTACTCATTTGCACGGAGTCATAACAATAGCTGCTCATAGGAATGGAGTTATAACAATACCCCTTCATACCCATGAGGCCCCCTATTACAGCCATCAAAACAAGCAGAACTATACGTTCGACCCTTCCAATATGTATTTCTCTCCCGCGCCTCTTCAGCATGCGGGGCATCATCATTTCACAAAAATAATGACCGGCAATGCCGGCCAACGAACCTATCAAAACAAAACAGATCAGAAGCGGCCTCCTTATCTCCTTTCCGGAGATTCATGACTTTAGTCTTCTGATCTGTATTATAGTCGAAAGTTAAATATTGATTGTTTTCAAGGATAAAGGGTCAAAATCTGGGGAGCATTTATCTGGCTGCGATATGCTCGCTGAATCTGACACAGGCTTCCTTGATGGTTTTGAAATGACCTCTGGGAATAGGTATTACTCTTCCATCTGTCATGGTCACTTCATGGGCATTTACGGTATGAATATAGAATATATTCAGGATATAGGAACTGCCGCAGCGAACAAAAGCGATATTTTTCTCCAGGGCAGCTGCCAGGTTCTTGCCGGTAACTCGAGCGGTGTGAACTTCACCATTACTCATGGTCAGTAACTGGTAGTTACGACTGCTCTCTGTGTACATGATATCTCGCATATACAGATTAACCAGACCTTCTTTGGTTACCAGCAGGATCTTACGACGACGTTCCTTATAGGAGAAATCACATACCCGATCCATCACCTCAAAGAACTGCTCTTTGGCCGTAGACTTAAGCAGATACTGGGTAGCACCCATTTCAAAGGCCTCAAAGGCATATTCTTTGGTATCTGTGTAATAGATGATAACGGGATCCTGTTTGAGCTTACGAACCTGTCTGGCTACCTGAATGCCGGTTATACCGGTCAGGGATGTCTCCAGAATCAGGATATCATAGAATTCACCGTTCTCAATCTTGTCCAGCAATTCGAAAGACGTGGAAAAAGTAACCAAATCAACATCCGATACATGACGGTCATTGATATAGTCATTGACAAGCTCTGTAGTCTTCTTCAGTTCTTCCGGACTACCGTCGCAGATAGCTATTTTGGGCATACTAAAACTCCATAATCAGAACAGCTCCCCGTTAAAGGGGAGCCATTCCTTGCCATTTGTGAAAATGTTTTACTTGAAGATGAGGTAGCTGTAATCATCGACAACAGTGTCCATGATCTTAACCAGAGTTTCCGGTACGGAAGCCGGAGCTTCGGAAGTGATAACGGAAACATTTCCAAGGAAACGAACCTGATACTTCTTAGCGGCAGCGTCAAGGATGACGAAACCTTCGTTTTCAGAATCTTCGAAGTCAGCGACATCTTTGAACAGAGTCCATTTTTCTTTATAAGGAGCAGAATCATACGGACAGAAGACTAAGCAGTTACCGCATTCGTTGCACATGTAGTCAACATGTACGATCTGACGCATAGCAATGCCAGGAACCTTGATTTCGATGTTTGCACGGTTCGGGCAGACATCTACGCAGTTTTCGCAGATATGACCGCAAGACAGGCAGCGACCGCCTTCTTTGGACGGGCAACCGGCTTCTTTCAGGATACCCTTGCGAGCTTCGATTTCTTCAGCTGTAGCCGGGATCGGTTCGCTGACCGGAAGAGCTGCGCCCAGGATAGCTTCAGCAGCCTGCTTAGCATTGGCTTCAGCCTTAACGATGATGGACGGACCATACAGAGCGTCACCAACAACGTATACATCAGCGACAGATGTCATCAGGTTAGCATCGACCATGGGACGACCCTTAGCATCTACGTTGATACCGTTAGCTGTGTACCAATCGCTGTCAAGTCTTTCACCAACAGCCAGGATAACTGTATCAGCTTCAACTTCAACTGTTTCGCCTGTAGCAACAACTGAGGGACGACCGCTGGCATCAACAGCACCGAAGGCCTGAACATCGCAGACCAGCTTGCCATCAGCATAGCACTTGGGAGCAAGCAGTTCGCTGAATGTTACGCCGTCTTCAACGGCCATCTTGAGTTCTTCTTCATCAGCCGGCATATAGCGTTTTGTACGACGATATACCAGAGAAACTTTCTCTGTACCAGCGTTCTTAAGAGCGGCTCTGGCAACGTCCATAGCTGTGTTACCACCACCGATAACAGCAACAGTCTTGCCAAGTTCGACGTTACCGTCTGTAGCATTGTAAGCTGTCAGGAATTCGATAGCGCCCATGGGATCGCAACCTTCGATAGCTGCACGGCCCGGCTTTGTAGCACCGATAGCAACGATAACAGCATCATAACCCATAGCCTTAACATCAGCGACGCTGACTTCTTTACCGAACTGGATATCAACGCCAAGAGCCTTCAGGAGTTCAGCATCCTTGCCGATTTCATCCTGGTTGATACGGAAGTTGGGGATAGCGTAATCAACGATACCACCAAGGCGTTCTCTCTTTTCAAACAGAGATACGCAGGCACCACCCTTGGCCAGGTAATAAGAAGCGGCCATACCGGCAGGACCACCACCGATAACAGCGACTTTCTTACCGCTCTTAGCTACCGGAGCAACACCCTTGATAACTTCGTCGAAAGCCTTACCGGCTGCCAGGAACTTAGTATCGCGGATATGTACGGAATCTTCATAGAAAGTACGTGTGCAGGCTGTCTGGCAGGGATGTGCACAGATCTTACCTGTTGTGAAGGGCAGAGCGTTTGTTTCAAGGATAACCTTGAGAGCGCCGGCATAATCGCCCTTGCCTGCCAGGTTCATGTATGTGGAGATATCCTGATGGATGGGACATCTGTCCTGACAAGGAGCTGTGAAGCAGCTAAGCAGCGGAACCTTCTCTTCGCTCTTGCGGTTTTCCGGAAGCTTAGCGGATTTTGTATGATGCGGATCAACTTTGATCTTTTCAGCCAGAGCGCAAAGAGCATCAACATCGATACCCTTCCATTCCGGAACGCCCATCTCTCTCAGTTCTTCAGACATCTGTTCGAATCTCTGATAGCCGCCCGGTTTAAGGATTGTTGTAGCAACGGTAACAGGCCAGATACCACAACCAACGATATCTTTGATATTGAAGGCATCAGCACCACCGGACATAGCCAGACGGAGCTTACCACCGAAGTCTTTTTCGATCTTAGCAGCCAGAGTCAGTGTCAGACCTGCCAGCGGACGACCGGACATATACATTTCTGTGCTGGGCAGTTCGCCTCTTGTAACAGCAACCGGGAATGTATTTGTCAGCTTCAGACCAAAGGCTACGCCCAGATCATCAGCAACTTTCTGCAGTCTCTGGAACATGGGAACAGCATCTGCATACTGAAGGTCAGCCTTCAGGTTCATGGATTCGTCGCCTTCGAAATGTTCACGACCGAATACCATGTAGTCATAACCCATGTCATCCATTGTCTTTCTGGCTACTTCATAGCCAAGAAGTGTGGGATTGCACTTGATGAAAACATTCAGATGTTTTGCATTGTACAGGTGCATAGCAATGCTTTCGATCTGTTCGGGCGGGCAACCATGCAGTGTGGAGATAGTTGCGGAATTGACGATGTCTGAACGGATAGAAAGAACATCTTCTTTTGTCAGGTTTTCAAACTTGTCAATATTATCCAGCAGGTACTGGATAGCTTCTTTGAATTCAGGTGTGTCTTTTGCTTCCATCATGTTGTCGATGAAAGTATTAACTTTTTCACCCTGGATCATGGACAGGTCATAACCAACAGAGATATTGAACTGGAAACCATCCATGCTGCCAAGACCAAATTCTTTGGAAATAGCATTAAGAGCAACCCAAGCATTGATATACTCTTTCTGAGCTTCCGGAACATAAAGTTCTGTAGACCATTCGCAGTTATAACATTCGTCCTTAGCTACGATACAGGGCTTCGGAACACATGCGGCCAGATCACGACCATCCATCTGCTGAACAGTCTTAAGTTCGAAGAAACGAGCACCGGCAAAGTAAGAGGCTACAATATTCTGGGACAGCTGGCTGTTAGGACCGGCAGCGGGACCGATAACAGTTTCAAGCTTTCTGCCAAAGATATTGTTGGAGCTTGCTTCATCTGCGACATAGGGACGACGTACGCCGAACACATGACCTTTTTTGTGTTCTTCAAGTGTCCATTCCATCAACTGAGGGAAGGACATGCATCTCATAATATCACCCATTTATTATTCTCCTCGCTTTCTTTAAAGAATAAATGATTAACCGTTGATACTCTTCCAGAGTTTTGCGGAAGACTGTCTGACTTCGGCCATGATCTTTTCTTCATCACAGCACAGCAGTTCCCAGTCTTTCATCAGGACTTTACCGTTACAGATTGTTGTACGGCAGTCATGACCCTGCATACCAAACAGGATGTGACCATTAAGGTTAGTTTCATTCAGTTCTGTCTGCGGATTGTAATTCATAACGATAACGTCAGCAGCAGCACCTTTCTTCAGGACACCAAGTTTGGACTTGAAGTAACGGTTAGCCATCTTAGCGTTATTTTCGAACAGCATGGTGGGAACTTCACCCCAGGCAGCGTTGGCGTCGCACAGGTTATGTTTGTGCAGAACGTTGGCAACCTTGAAGGATTCAGTCATATCATGTGTATAACCATCAGTACCAAGACCTACCAGGATACCGTGGTGGAACTGAGCCATGGTGGGCGGGCATCCGCAGGCATTACCCATGTTGGACTCAGGATTGTGGACGATCATTGTATCTGTGTCTTTAATCAGCTGCATTTCATGTTCATTGATATAGATGCAGTGACCAAGCAGAGTCTTGGGGCCAAGAATATTCTGATCATAGAGACGATCAACGATACGCTTGTTGTATTTCTTCAGGCAGTCGTGAAGATCTTCGATACCTTCAGCAACATGAATATGATAACCAACTTCTTCAGGCTTATTGGCTGCAGCATATTCGAATGTTTCATCAGAAATTGTGAACTGAGCGTGCATACCGATCATACCGGCCAGCATATCAGAATCATCTTCCAGAGCATATTTTGCCCATGCGATGTTTTCATCGACAGATTCTTTAGCTTTCTTCTTGCCGTCTCTATCGGAGATTTCATAGCAGAGACAAGTACGGACACCAAGTTCTTTAGCGACTTCACCCAGAGTGAACAGAGAATCCGGAATATGACCGAAACTGGCGTGATGGTCGAAAGAAGTTGTAACACCGTTCTTGATCAGGTTGATATAGGCGCTGTATGCACTGTACTTATCATTTTCCAGAGTCAGATGACGGTCGATTGTCCACCACTGACCATCCAGAATATCCAGGAAACCATTGGGGTTGTAGCCCTTAATGGACAGACCTCTGGCCATTTCTGAATAGATATGTTCATGCATATTGATGAAAGCCGGCATAATAACACCACCGTGAGCATCCACAAATTCAGCTTTGGGATACTTGGCTTTCATATCAGCAAGAGTACCTACCTCTTTGATCTTCTTGCCAGAGATAACAACAGCACCATCGCTAATGTAGGGATTCTTTGCATCTCTCGTAAACAGTTTACCATTACCGACTAATAACATCCTCCATATCCTCCTGTTATGAATTTTTGAAATTAGCGGTCGAATCGATTAGATTCGACCGCCAAAAAATATCCTAAAAGATTTGTTGAATTATGCGTGTTCTTCTTCGAACTTCTTCAGGAAGTCAACCAGAGCAACAACGCCTTCCTTGGGCATAGCATTGTAGATGGAAGCACGAAGACCACCAACAGACTTATGACCCTTCAGGTTGTCGTAACCGGCAGCCTTAGTTGCAGCAACAACTTCAGCATCCAGTTCTTTGGACTCTGTAACGAACGGAACGTTCATCAGAGAACGAGAAGACTTTTCAACAGTACCTGTGAACATCTTGGATTCGTCCAGGAAATCGTACAGGATCTGAGCCTTTTCGATGTTTCTCTTTTCCATTTCTTCCAGACCACCGATGCTCTTCAGGTATTTGAATACCTTACCGATGCAGTAGATAGCCCAGCAGTTGGGTGTGTTGTACATAGAACCGGCATCTGCATGTGTCTTGTACTGCATGTAGATGGGCAGATCTGTCAGATCGTCACGGATCAGATCTTCGCGAACGATAACAACAACCATACCGGACGGACCAACGTTCTTCTGAACGCCGGCATAGATCATGCCATAGTCAGAAACGTTGCAGGGCTTGCTCAGGAACATAGAGGACTGGTCAGAAACCAGTGTGTGACCCTTTGTGTTGGGCAGTGTCTGCCATGTGCAGCCGTGGATTGTTTCGTTTTCGCAGATGTAAACATAGTCTGTGTCTTCCGGGATATCCATGTCGGAGCAATCCGGAATGTAGCTGTAGTTCTTATCTTTGCTGGAAGCGCCGATGATAACTTCGCCAACCTTCTTAGCTTCGGCGATAGCCTTCTTTGACCAGGCACCTGTTTCAACATAAACAGCTTTGCCGTTCTTCATCAGGTTCATGGGGATCATGGAGAACTGAAGTGTAGCACCGCCCTGAATGAACAGAACTTTGTAGTTATCCGGAATACCCATCAGATCACGAAGATCAGCTTCTGCTTCGTCGATGATCTGCTGATAAACAGCTGAACGATGTGACATTTCCATAACGCACATACCGCTGCCGCGATAGTTCATCATCTCGTCACGGATTTCTTCCAGAACCGGTTCGGGCATCATAGCCGGGCCGGCGGAAAAGTTAAAAGTACGATCGTATTTCATGATAAGTACCTCTTTCTCGCCCTAAGGCTGAAGTATTATTTAGAATGGTTTAATTACTTGTGGGGATCACCGATCTCAGCGAAAGCTTCAAGCAGAGCATCCATATCCGGAGCAACGTGAAGCGGCTGGCCGGCAGCCTTGATAGCATTGTTAACGTCTTTCAGACCGTTACCGGTTACGACGCTGACGATGGAAGCATCCTTCGGGATAAGACCCTGTTCGATGGCTTTTTTAACACCTGCTGTACCTGCAGCACCGGCGGGTTCTGCGAAGACACCGCTTGTGCGGCCAAGGATACGCATGGCTTCATAAATTTCATCGTCTGTAACGTTAACTGTGATACCACCGGATTCCAGGACGGCACGGATAGCCTTAACCGGGTTACGGGGTACACCAACAGCGATACTATCAGCGATGGTATCTTCCGGCATGGGACTCCATTCCAGAGTACCGGCTGCAGCAGCTGTATTGATCGGGCAGCACAGAGCAGCCTGAACAGAGATGATCTTGGGCAGCTTGTCGATGAAACCTGCTGCGTACAGATCTTTAAAGCCCTTCCAAACGCCACCGATAGTGCAGCCGTCACCAACAGAGATAGCTACATAATCAGTCATCTTCCAGTTAAGCTGTTCGGCGATCTCAAGAGCGACTGTCTTCTTACCTTCCATCAGGTACGGATTGATGGCAGCGTTTCTGTTGTACCAACCCCAACGATCGATAGCTTCGGCGGAAATTCTGAAGGTATCTTCATAATTGCCCTTAACAGAAATAACTGTAGCACCAAAAGTCTTCAGCTGAGCAACCTTACCAATGGGAGCTCTTTCAGGAACGAAGATGTAAGTCTTAAGACCCATAGCGGCAGAGTTACCGGCCAGAGAGCTGGCGGCATTACCTGTTGAAGAACAAGCAATAGTATCTTTGCCGGCTTCGATAGCTTTGGCAACTGCCATAGAAGAAGCTCTGTCTTTCAGAGAAGCTGTGGGGTTGATGCCGTCATCTTTGATATAGAGTGTATCGATACCAAGATACTTGGCCAGATTGTCAGCCTTATAGAAGGGTGACCAACCAACACGAAGCTTGGGAGCTGCAGTGGTTTCTTCTACCGGAAGGAATTCACGATAACGCCACATGGAATTATCGTTTCTGGAAGCCATATCTTCTTTTGTTACTTTTGACTTAATGTAGTCGTAGTCATATGCGATATCGAGGATACCCCCGCAGGCGGGGCAAACCGTTGTATTCGGGTTTGCCTCCGTCATTTTTCCGCAAATGGTACAAACAGCACCAATAACGTTTTTCATGGATTATCTCCTATCGAGGGAAATATTGAATTAAAGGTTCTTCAGAAGGCCAGTTGCTTCGTTGAACTCGTTGATCAGTTCATCAACCTTAGCAGCTTCAGCTGCAGCAGCCTTGAAGGTGTTTTCCTGGTCATACCACAGAGCATTCAGTTCTTCAGAGGTCTTACCCTGCTGTTCGATCCATGTGTAGTATTTCAGGTTGTGGACGCGCTTACGATCTTCGTATGTCAGTTCGATAAGGTTGTCTGTCTTTTCATCCAGGATGTGTCTTGCATAATCAAGAGCAGCCATCTCATGAGTATATTCGCCATCTTCTTCCTGCAGTTCTTTGATACGTGAACCGTACATAACTGAGGAGTCAGTCATAACTGTTGCCAGAACGTCATTTTCTGTCAGTTCATAGTACTTAGCCATCTTGATGCAGCACAGCATGTTGGCGATACCGGAGATACCGAAGTAACCAAGCAGATCTACCAGTTCCGGATCTACGCCCTGTTCCTTCAGATAAGCACGGCCAACCGGCTCATTGAAGAGACGAAGGATCTTCTGGGAATCTTCATCATCGATAGCGATAGCCATATCTGTGTTCTTTACGTTGTGGATCCACGGAATGTGCTTGTCGCCGATACCTTCGATACGGTGAGCACCGAAGCCGTTAGCTACGATTGTGGGGCACTGCAGAGCTTCACCAACGGCCAGCTTAGCTGTGGGATGAAGTTCTTTGATACGGTCACCAGCAGCCATTGTACCGGCAGAACCGGATGTGAAGGCAGCACCGGCAAGACGTTCGTTGGGCTTTCTCATTTCTTCGAAAGCTTCGCAGATAGCGTTACCTGTGACGTTGTAATGCCACATGTAGTTACCCATCTGTTCGAACTGGTTGAAGATCATAACGTCTTCACGAGTATCTCTCAGTTCATGAGTCTTGTCATAGATTTCCTTAACGTTGGATTCTGTACCCGGTGTAGCGATAGTTTCTTTGGCAACGTTCTTCAGCCAATCGAAACGTTCACGGCTCATACCTTCCGGCAGAATAGCGATGGAGTAAACATCAAGCAGAGCTGAGTCGAAAGCACCACCACGGCAGTAGTTACCTGTGGACGGCCATACAGCTTTGTGATAGTTGGAGTCGAACTTACCTGTTACCAGTTCGGGAACAAGGCAACCATAGGAAGCACCAACTTTGTGGCAACCTGTGGGGAACCACTTACCGATCATAGCGATGATACGGCACTTAACGCCTGTCAGTTCGGGAGGCAGAACGATGTAGTTCGGGCCATGGAACAGACCGCCGGATTCTTTCTGTTCATTCTTCCATGTAATACGGAACAGGTTGATGGGGTTGATGTCCCAAAGGCCAACACCCTTAAGGTTTTCTTTGATAGCATCCGGGATCAGTTCCGGGTGTTTCATCTGTTCGATTGTGGGAAGGATAATGTTGTGTTCTTTAGCTCTCTTGATGTTGTTATCAAGACCAGCTTTATTAATACTTAAATCAATCATGCCTTATTTGCCTCCTTTTTTGTAAAACTTATTAAATTATCACAAAATGGCATTTATATTTCTCAATAATCTTAGCATTAAGGCACAAGAATATCAACGATTTTTTTGACAAATTTTGTTTTTTTCAAAAAAATTTTTGTTTTTTTACTTGAAATAAAGTCCCATTATGATAAAATTTATGACAGGTAATCACCGTCCTTTTTTCGCATTTTTCAGGAGGTTACTGATGAGCATTAACATACTGAAACGTTTAAAGCAGATCGCCTACGGCATAGCCGCTCAGTTCGGCGATAACTGTGAAGTAGTTGTACACGACCTGTCACGCAGAAACATCAATAATTCCGTTATATATATAGTGAACGGACACGTTACCGGCCGCGAAGTTGGCAGCGGAGCATCACCTGCGGTATTAGAAGGCTTAAAGCATGCCGAGACGTTAAAGGATGAGTATGCTTACATCACACGGACTGACAACAGCCGCATCCTGAAGTGTACTACCATTTATATTAAGGATGACGAAGGTAATCCGCGTTATGTTCTGGGCATTAACCATGACATCACTAATCTTCTGGCTTTCGAAGGCGCCATCAAGAGTCTGACCGGTTCTCCCTCTTCAGAAGAAACCGACCTGGGTTCTAAGAAGCAGCCTAAGCATCTTCCTCATGACGTCAATGCTATGTTGGATGAGCTGATTGAGCAGTCTGTCGAGATCGTTGGTGTTCCTGTCCCCTTCATGACTAAACAGGACAAGATCAAAGCCATCAACTACCTTAATGAAGCCGGTGCTTTCCTTATTACAAAATCAGGCGATAAGGTTGCCAAATATTTTGGTATCTCTAAGTACACCTTGTACAGCTACGTAGATATTAATAAGTAACAACTGAAATCGTAACCAATTAACCCTACCATATAATTTAAGAGAGGTTTAAACATATGAACTTGACTAACAATGAAGAAGCTCAGTTCACTTTAAACAACGTCCCTGAATCTGCTGACAATTGGCTTAACATTATGTCAGTAGAAAACGTCTCAGAAGCCTTACAGTTCCATAAGAGCTTTCCTGAGTACAAAGTAACACCGCTGACAAAGCTTGAAAACCTGGCCGGTTATCTGGGTATCGATTCTCTTTATGTTAAAGACGAATCTTTCCGTTTCGGTCTGAATGCTTTTAAGGTCCTTGGTGGTTCCTATGCTATCGCCAAGTACATCTCCAAACAGACAGGTATTCCGGTATCTGAACTGGACTACATCTCTCTGTCATCTCCCGAAACTCAGGCCAAAGTTGGTCAGACAACTTTCTACACTGCAACTGATGGTAACCACGGTCGTGGTATCGCCTGGTCAGCCAATAAGCTGGGTCAGAAATCAGTCGTACGTATGCCTCACGGCTCTTCTGAGATCCGTCGCCGCAACATCGCTAAATACGGTGCTGATGTCACTATCGAAGACCTCAACTATGATGATTGCGTAAAGCTGGCCAACGATCAGGCCAAAGCTGATCCCAAAGGTGTTCTTGTTCAGGACCAGGCTTTCCGTGGTTATACCGATATTCCGGCATGGATCATGACAGGTTACGGCACTCTGGCTCTGGAAGCTGACCGTCAGATGATCGCTGATGGCTGTGACTATCCGACACATATCTTCGTTCAGGCAGGTGTTGGTTCACTGGCCGGTGCTGTTGTCGGTTATTTCGCCAACAAGTACAAAGATCATCATCCGACTATGTGCGTTGTTGAAGCCGGTCCGGCTAACTGCATCTTCCGTTCTGCTAAGAAGGCTGATGGTAAGATGGTTCGCGTACGTGGTAAGCTTGACACCATCATGGCAGGTCTTGCCTGTGGTCAGGTCAACCCCATCGGTTGGGATATTCTTCGTAACCATGCTGCCGGTTTCGCCAGCTGTCCTGACTGGATGAGCGCTATGGGCACACGTATCTACGGTGTACCGCTGGATGGCGACAAGAGAATCATCTCCGGTGAATCAGGCTCCGTCACCATGGGTTACCTGTGGACAATCATGATGGATCCGGACTTCAAGGATGTTAAGGAAGCTCTTGGTCTTAACGAAAAATCTCGCGTCCTGTTGGTATCTACAGAAGGCAACACTGATCCGGTTCGTTTCAGAGAAGTTGTATGGAATGGTCTGTACGGTATCCGTCACCGCGGCGAAGCTCCCATCAAATAATTTAATTTACACTTAAACTTTCGTATCAAAAAAGAGCTAACACTCTTTTTGAAATAAAAACAATGTAGCATTTTCTCAGAAGGAGGAAATAAATGAGCGTGGATTATGCAAAAATTTTAGAAGCTGCTAAGGGTTACGAAAAGGAAATGACAAAGTTCCTGCGTGACATGATCGCTATCCCCAGCGAAAGCTGCGAAGAAGAAGGCGTTATCAGACGTATCGCTGCTGAAATGGAAGCAGTTGGTTTCGACAAAGTTATGATCGATCCGGAAGGCAATGCCATCGGTTTCATGGGCACAGGTTCCAGAATCATCGCTTTCGACGGCCACATCGACACAGTTGGCTTCCGTGACAACTGGGAATTCGATCCCTATGAAGGTTATGAAACAGACAAAGTTATCGCCGGCCGTGGCGGTTCTGACCAGGAAGGCGGTATCGCCTCTGCTGTTTATGGCGCCAAAGTCATGAAAGATCTGGGTATCATCCCCGAAGACGTTACCATCATGGTAACAGCTACTGTTCAGGAAGAAGACTGCGATGGTCTTTGCTGGCAGTACATCCACAGAGAAGAAGGTTACACACCGGAATTCGTTGTTTCTACAGAACCCACAGACAGTGGTATCTACAGAGGTCACCGCGGCCGTATGGAAATCCGCGTCGACATGCACGGTATCTCCTGCCACGGTTCCGATCCCTCTCGTGGTGACAACGCCATCATCAAGATGTCTGAAGTTATCCAGGACATCCGCGATCTGAACGAAAACGATGCTGCTGATGAAACTGAAATCAAGGGTCTTGTAAAGATGCTGGATGCTAAATACAATCCGGATCATTATGAAGATGCTCAGTTCCTTGGCCGCGGTACTGTTACAGTATCTCAGATCTACTTCACATCACCCAGCCGTTGTGCTGTAGCCGATAGCTGCACACTGTCACTTGACAGACGTATGACAGCCGGTGAAACATGGCAGTCCTGTCTTGAAGAAATCCGTCAGCTTCCGGCTTGCCAGAAGTACAAAGATGACGTTACTGTTTCCATGTACCACTATGATCGTCCCGCTTGGACAGGTCTTAAGTATGAAACAGAATGCTACTTCCCGACATGGATCAACAAAGAAGATGCTCCGCACGTCAAAGCTCTGTCCGATACTTACAAAGCTATGTTCGGTACAGAAGACAGACTGTATGCCGATGAAACTGCTTACAGCAAACGTTATGTAGACGGCAAGTCTCTCCCGCTGGTTGACAAGTGGACATTCTCCACAAACTGTGTTTCCACACAGGGTCGTTTCAACATCCCGTCAGTCGGTTTTGGCCCGGGTGCTGAATCACAGGCTCATGCTCCCAACGAAATTCAGTGGAAGCAGGATCTGGTAAACTGCGCTGCTCTGTACGCTGGCGTACCGGCTACTTATGTAGAAGCTAATCCGGAAGCTGTTGTTTTCGAAGTACAGGACAACTAATTATCAATCATTAATTGACAACAAAGTATAACTGCTAAGGCATGTATCATGCATGCCTTAGCTAAATGATTAATTCATTTGATAAAGGAGAATTTTCATTATGGATATGAAGAAAATGAGTTTCGACGAACTGATGGAAAAGCTGTCCAGCCTTGACATCAAGAACATGTATCTGAGCGACTTCTTCCTGACATGGGAAAAGACAGATGATGAAATCGAAGCTGTTTGGGCTGTTGCTGATGCTCTGAGAAATCTGCGTGAACGCAATATCTCCACAAAGGTTTTTGATTCCGGTCTTGGCATCTCCCTGTTCCGTGACAATTCCACACGTACACGTTTCTCTTTCGCTTCTGCTTGTAACCTTCTTGGTCTTGAAGTTCAGGATCTGGACGAAGGCAAATCTCAGGTTGCTCACGGTGAAACAGTTCGTGAAACAGCTAACATGATCTCCTTCATGGCTGACATCATCGGTATCCGCGATGATATGTACATCGGCAAAGGTAATGCTTACATGCACGAAGTAACACAGGCTGTTCAGGAAGGTTATGAAGCTGGTGTTCTGGAACAGAGACCGACTCTGGTTAACCTGCAGTGCGATATCGACCATCCGACACAGCTGATGGCTGATACACTTCACATCATCCATGAATTCGGCGGCGTAGAAAACCTGAAGGGTAAGAAGATCGCTATGACATGGGCATATTCACCCTCTTACGGCAAACCGCTGTCAGTTCCCCAGGGTGCTGTTGGTCTGCTGACAAGACTAGGTGCTAACGTTGTTCTGGCTCATCCGGAAGGCTATGACATCATGCCGGAAGTTGAAGAAGTTGCTAAGAAGAATGCTGCTGCTTGTGGCGGTACATTCACAAAGACAAACGACATGGCTGAAGCTTTCAAAGATGCTGATATCGTTTATCCGAAGAGCTGGGCTCCGTTCGCTGCTATGGAAAAGAGAACAAACCTTTACGGCGAAGGCGATACAGAAGGTATCAAAGCTCTTGAAAAAGAACTTCTTGCTCAGAACGCTGAACACAAAGACTGGGCTTGCACAGAAGAACTTATGGCCACAACAAAAGACGGCAAAGCTCTGTATCTGCACTGCCTGCCGGCCGATATCACTGGCGTAAGCTGCAAAGAAGGTGAAGTAGACGCTACAGTATTCGATCGTTATCGTGATCCGCTGTACAAAGAAGCCAGCTTCAAGCCCTACATCATCGCTGCTATGATCCTGCTTGAAAAGTTTGCTGATCCGGTTGCTACACTTAAGAAACTGGAAGCCAATGGTAAAGCCCGTATCTTCGAATAATTCGTTGTAAAAGGGAAAAGATAAGCTATGGAAAAAGGTAAAAGAATTGTTGTTGCTCTGGGCGGTAACGCCCTGGGCAACAGCCTCAAAGAACAGTTTGATGCTGTAAAATACACAGCTAAGGCTCTTGTTGATCTGATCGAAGCCGGTAATGAAGTCGTTGTCGTACACGGCAATGGTCCTCAGGTTGGTATGATCAACAATGCTATGATCGCATTGACACATGAAGACGCTAAGCAGGATAACACTCCTCTCTCCGTCTGTGTCGCCATGAGCCAGGCTTACATCGGCTACGACCTGCAGAATGCTCTGCGCGAAGAATTCGCTAACAGAGGTATCTCCAAACCCGTTGTTACTATCGTAACTCAGGTTCTCGTAGACGAAAATGATCCGGCTTTCCAGAACCCCACCAAGCCCATCGGTCGTTTCCTCTCCAAAGAAGAAGCTGATGTGGTTGCTGAGAAGTATGGTTACATCATGAAGGAAGACGCCGGCCGCGGCTATCGTCGTGTCGTTGCTTCTCCCCTTCCCCAGGAAATCGTTGAACTGGATGCTATCAACAACATGGTCAATTCCGGTCAGGTTGTTATCGCATGTGGTGGCGGCGGTATCCCGGTTGTCCGCAAAGGCAACCATATGTCCGGTGCTTCAGCTGTTATCGACAAAGACTTCGCTAGCTGCCTGCTGGCCAAGGACCTGGATGCTGACATGCTCATCATCCTGACAGCTGTTGAAAAGGTAGCAATCAACTTTAACAAAGAAAACGAAGAATGGCTGTCCAGCATTTCTACTGACGAAGCTCGCAAGCATTGCGAAGATGGTCAGTTTGCTCCCGGCTCTATGCTTCCCAAAGTTAAAGCTGCTATCGATTTTGCCGACTCCAAGCCCGGTCGTGAAGCTCTCATTACCCTCCTTGAGAAAGCTAAAGACGGTATTGAAGGCAAAACAGGTACCATTATTCACGCTTAATTTTTACCTAACCAAAGAAGCTCGTTCCACTTATGTGGGACGAGCTTTTATTATTTCGAAATATGTACAAGGTGTACAAAAAGGAGTAAGCATCAGCCTACTCCTTTTAAATCACTGTGTTTTACTTTTCTCAATAAGCGCTGCCAGATATGAACTATGAGCCGGGAAGAAGTCCCCAAATGCATTAGTCAAGGCCTCTGACCAGAGATCATGATGAGCGAAATCGATCTGAGAGGGACCTGCATAGCAAGCCTTAAAGAAGTCGTTAGCAATCTTCAGGCTCAGCTTATCTCCTTTTAAACGACCCAAGCCAAACAAGAATGACCCATACTGTTTGTCAGCCATGCTCAGGTTAGTATAAAGAACAGCTGTATGATAGAACTCTTTATACAGGGCCTTCTCTGCAATTTCACCTTTAATAGTATCTAATCCAATTGAATCAGCCAGTTTTTTAACTTCCTTGGCCTGACGTTTTGTGATGGCGCCTCGCTTGCTGTTGTTGACAGCATAGGTCAGATAAAGCCACAGCTGAAGAAAACGGTCTGTTTGAACATCAGATTTCTTCTGAACAACATAACGCATATCTAATATCTTACGGCGGATAGCATTCTCTTCCGGAGTCAGATTCTGTCGATCAGCTTCATCCAACAGAGCTTTTCTGTCATCCAGTTCAGCCTCTTCGTAGAAGCATTCCGGCCAATTGATCATCCGTGTTTCTACTGAGGGTTTAATCTGATCAGCAGCTTCTGTGCTCTTCATGATCATGCCCATATTATTCCTCCTCTTCTGTTTCCGGAGCCTCTGCCGGGATAAAAACGCGTTTCTCTATAATACTCTTTTCCTGAGGGATCATATCCCAGGCTTCCTTCTTAAACTGTTCCTGAGAATTGACCAGCACCTTACCGCGCTTATCTACCTTCTCATAAGAACCATCTTCCATGAGAAGGTGAGCCTTTACATTGTCTTCAAACTCTGTCTGCAGAACATGCATAGCTTCATCTTTGAGCTTTTCATCTTCTACCGGGAAGACAACTTCGACTCGCTTCTCAAGGTTACGAGGCATCCAGTCGGCTGAACCCATGTAGATATCATTTCGGCCATTATTGCAGAACCAGAAAATACGTGAATGCTCAAGGAAGTCACCAACAATAGAACGAACTCTGATATTTTCTGATGCTTTGGGAACCCCTACCTTCAGGCAGCAGATACCGCGAACCAGAAGGTCGATCTGAACACCGGCATTAGAAGCATCATAAAGTGCTTCGATGATATCCGGATCACAAAGTGAATTCATACGAGCTTTGATAAAGGCCTGTTCTCCTGCCTTGGCATGCTTTGCTTCGTTGGCGATCATAGCAAGGAAGCGATCTTTCATCCAAAGAGGAGCTACAATCAGCTTGTTCCAACGATCCGGTTCAGAATAACCTGACAGCATGTTGAAGACAGCTGTGGCATCCTGACCGATCTGGTTGTTGCAGGTGAACATACCGAAGTCAGTATAGATCTTGGCAGTAGAGTCATTGTAGTTACCTGTACCAAGATGCACATAACGGCGTATACCGTCGTCTTCACGACGGATGACCATAGTCAGCTTGCAGTGGGTTTTGAGGCCCAGAAGGCCGTATATGACGTGACAGCCGGCTTTCTCAAGCATCTTAGCCCATTCAATGTTATTTTCTTCATCGAATCTGGCTTTCAGTTCAACCAGAACAGTGACCTGCTTACCGTTATCGGCAGCCTGAGCCAAAGCTTTTACAATAGGTGAATTACCACTGACGCGGTAAAGAGTCTGTTTGATGGCCAATACGTCAGGATCAACTGCAGCCTGTTTAACAAAATCCACTACCGGCTGGAAGCTCTGATAGGGATGCTGCATGAGGATATCACCTTCTCGGATGGCCTCAAAGACATCTTTTTTACCAATAAATGCCGGTACCTGGGCAGGTTTATAACTGGGTGTTTTGTACTCATCATATCCGGCCATACCATACATCTTCATGAGGAAGGTCAGATCCAGAGGACCGCTGATCCGGAAAATGTCATCTTCACTGATGGAGAATTCCTTCTTCAGTATTTTCAGAAGGCGTTTATCAATATCGTCAGCTACTTCAAGACGGATAACTTCGCCCCACTGACGCTTCTTAAGCTGCTTCTTGATCTCCTGCAGAAGGTCTTCTGCTTCATCCTCATCCAGATCAAAGTCAGCATTTCTCATGACACGATAAGGACAGGCACAGATAACATCGTAATGCTGGAAAAGTTTACCAATGTATTTTTTAACAACTTCTTCCAACAGGATGACGGACTGCTGGCCTTTCTTATCTGTGGGCAGAGAGATCAAACGAGGCAGAACGGAAGGTACCTGAACGGTAGCAAATTCAAGAGTTTTTTCTTTGCTGCCGGACTTGGCTTTCTTCTTATCGGACTTAACCAGACCGGGTTCGGAACCATCTTTGGTGGCAATCAGGGCACCGATATTCAGAGATTTATTTCTGACCAGGGGGAAGGGTCTGGAGGGATCCATAGCCATGGGAGTCAGAATAGGATAAATCTCATCTTCAAAATAGCGATCCAGATAGGTGCACATGTCCTTAGTCAGATCTTCATAATTGGTGATCAGATTAAGACCGACCTTCTTAAGAGCAGGTACCAGGGAACGATTGAAAGTTGAATACTGCTCTTTAACGAACTCATGGGTACGCAAAGAGATGGCTTCCAGCTGTTCTTTGGCTGTCATGCCTGCAATATCTGTCTTAGTATAGCCGGCACTTACCTGATCCTTCAGTGAAGCCACACGAATCATAAAGAATTCATCCAGGTTAGAGGATGTGATGGACAGGAACTTTAAGCGTTCAAAAAGCGGTACCAGATTCTTATCCTTTGCTTCAGACAGGCAGCGCTGATCAAATTCCAGCCAGGATAATTCTCTGTTTCTGTAATATGTTTTATTCCGTAAACGTTGAGATGCCATTTTATTCTACCTCTCAGGATTTAGCTTTAAATACGATCTGCAGACCAAAGACTTCTTCGAAGAATACCTTGCGGCCTTCCAGATAACCTGCTTCAAGATCACCGTTTTCCATAGCCTTGCCGGCGATGATCAACTTATCTTCTTTGCGGCTTACGGTGATGTCTTTAAACTTCTGACGATGTCCCTTATCAAGAGCATTGGCTACTCTAAGAATAGCGGCCAGTCTTGCTACACGCATGTAAACAGAAGGATCTGCATTCTTATCCGTAGCGAAATCAAATGTTTTGTCATTATAAAGAATGATCTCAGCGATCATCTCTCTTTCCAGATCTGACAAGCCGATGATTTCTGTGGACATGATGATCTGATAAGCACATCTGGCTGAATCCACCATGCTGATGTATTTGCCGCAGTCGTGTAATGTAGCAGCTACTCTTAAAAGCAGACGATCACGACTATCCAGATGACCGGTTTTCTTCAGTGATTTGTAGATCTTATCTGCCAGATTTTCAACATAATCCGTATGTTTTTTGTTGCCGCCGTAACGCTCACTCATGTGACCTGCGGCCAGGATGATATCCTTCTCAAAATCATGGTCCTGACGAATCAGCTTCTGCTTCTTGGCGTAATGATAAGCAATACCATCGGTCAGCTGAATGCCGGGAAGCCAGATGGTGTCAGCACCAAGCTCATCAATCAGGCAACGATAAAGGATAGCTGAAGGAATAACAACAGAAGACATCTGTTCGTCCACCTGAAGTTCTTCTGCCAGTTCGGCAGGGGTTTTGGTGATAATCTGCTGATACCAGTCCATGAACTCCTGACGGCTTTCGATCTTGCTGTCGTCGGTACGGTTCTGGAAAATCAGGTTGGTGAAATAGTCACCGACCAGAATAACGTTCTGAATCTTACGGGTACCCAGATACATTTTCTTGAAATGACTGATGTCGCGCATGATGAACTGCTCAACAACCTCATCATAATGACGAACTCTGGAACCGATTTCAGAAAGCTTCTCTCTCATTCGCAGAGAACCAAGCTGCATGTTCTGTGTGGTTACCAGAGCGTCTTTATCGAAGAGAGACACCTGAACAGAACCACCGCCAAGATCGATGATGGCTGTACCTTTTTCGATGTACTGTCTGAATTCGCTGCCCTTGGAAGCAATAGCTTCATAGCCGATAAAACGCTGTTCAGAGTTAGACAGCACTTCGATATTAATACCGGTTGACTGACGAACTGACTCAAGAATCAGCAGGCAGTTCTTGGCCTCACGGAGAGCTGATTTAGCACAAGCTCTGTAATCAACCACGCCGTATTCTGCCATGATGCGCTTGTAATCATTGAGGATAACGATCAATTCCTTGATTCTTTTTGAGGAAATGATCTTATGATCGAAGGTGTCAGCCCCCAGTTCCAGACGACACCAGACACGATTAAGTGAACGTAATCCACTGTTCTTGGAGATTTCAAATATCTCCATAGAAATGTTATATGAGCCAATATCAATAGCTGCAAAGGTATGAAGCGCCATTTAAGCCTCCTGTCCTAAGAGATAATCAATAAACTGCTGAGCTGTTCTGCCTGAGAAGCCGCCATGAGAGATCTCCCACTTATTAGCTTCTTCCAGGAGAATAGCTTCATCCATATGAATGCCGTTCTTCTCAGCCAATGACAAAACAATCTGATTGAAATTCTTTTTGTCCGGTGATGAGAAATAAATGGTAACGCCGAAACGAGCTGCCAGAGAAAGCTTCTCTTCAACGGTATCTGAGGCATGCATATCATCAAATCGACGGCCTTTTTTGTCATCATAATTTTCTTTGATAAGATGACGACGATTGGATGTAGCATAGATCAGAACATTGTCCGGTTTACGCTCCAGACCGCCTTCGATAACAGCTTTCAGATACTTATATTCGATCTCAAATTCTTCGAAAGACAGGTCGTCCATAAAAAGAATGAACTTGTACTGACGATTCTTAATAGAAGCAATGATATCGTTAATGTCACGAATCTGATGCTTATAGACCTCGATGACTCGAAGGCCCTGATCGTAATACATATTCAGAATAGCCTTAACGCTGGTGGACTTACCTGTACCGGCATCACCGAATAAGAGGCAGTTATTGGCTTTGCGGCCCTTAACGAAAGCTTCAGTATTGTCGATGAGCTTCTTCTTGGGAATGTCATAGCCAACCAGATCATCCAGGTGAACATGACGAATATTTGTGATGGGCACGATAACAGGCGTATCATTTTCATCATGCTCAATACGGAAGGCCTTGTGAAGACCAAGCTTGCCTACGCCATATTCCTTGTAGAAAGATTCCAGATAGGCTTTGAAAGCTTCCGGACTCTCAGCACTTTCCAGTTCCTTAGTCAGGGCGCAGATACGGTCTCTGATACGTCTGTTATATAATATGCGATCTGCCTTGTCTGTGCGATAATCACTGATGACAGCTGACTGGGATGATGCGATAGCCTCACCCATCTCTGTCAGATCATAGTCGTATAATGATTTGAGAATGCGGCAGTCATGCAAGGCGATGTCGTTGATGCTGCCTTCTACATGTCCAGTGATCTCACAGGCTTTAGAATAAGCATTCTCATGGTTTACCAAAAGATAAGTCAGATAGGTATGCCATAGGTTTCCGTAGAAGCCATAGGCCTCTGCCATCTCTGTGAGGCGACCGACACAGTCAAAAAACTTGCGTCTGGCCTTCATCACACTTTCTTCAGAACGATCACTTTCAATCAGGCTGACGATGCCTGTCATATCTACCAGAATGCCGTCTTCCGGCATATCTCTGTATAAAATTAAATCATTGATGAGTTTCACGATCAA
>JAGHUB010000036.1 GCA_018065025.1 Candidatus Equihabitans merdae | reverse complement strand
GGAAGAGGACCTATATTCAGAGGGCCTTGTGAGGCCCAGGCCGGCATTAAGCCCCTTACAGGGGCAGAGGAAACCACCAGCTGAGCTGGTGGTTATGATTTGGTGTATACGATGAGCTTTCGTGGCTGTGGGTGCTTACACACAAGCAGACATTTGGCGAATGTACATCGATCTGTGACCAATATCACATTTTTTTCACATTTGCTTGTTATGATGCCTTCAAACTCAGGGAATAGTAATAGGAGGTCCCGTATGTCAGATTTTAATATGGATGAGATGTCCACACAGAAGACAGACTACAGCCCGGAAGACGAAGCAAGGGCTGCCGCCTATAACAAAGAAAAGATCGCAGAAGAAGCTGCTGTTGAAGAAGAGAAGGCAGTAGAAGCTGCAGAAGCAGAAGTAATTAGAGAAGATGAAACAGCTGCATCAGTAGAAGCAGAAGTGGCAGAAGAAAAAACTGAAACACCAGTGTCAGATACAATGGCAGGTGTAGCATCTTCAGAAGATGAAAGCGGTCATCAGCAGGAAGCTTTTAGTCAGAGACAAAGTACCGGCCCCGCCACAGATGCTCCAA
The DNA here is from genome assembly GCA_018065025.1 of Candidatus Equihabitans merdae. Classification (GTDB taxonomy): domain Bacteria; phylum Bacillota; class Clostridia; order Lachnospirales; family Lachnospiraceae; genus Chordicoccus; species Chordicoccus merdae. The sequence goes on along the minus strand of JAGHUB010000036.1, from coordinate 13,722 downwards.
AGTCGGAGAACAGAAAGAACCTTCAGAGAGATGAAGCTCCTCATTGGGCCAGAGGTGAGATGCCTGCCGGAGGTCAGAAGAAAAAAACCTCAGGCAAGAATGTTGCAGCTGCCATCGTAGCTGTTGTTCTGGTGATTTCACTGGTAGCAGGCGCCGGATTCGCCGCAGTGTATGGTTTGACAAGAGCTGTGTCAACAGGTGTGGTTGAAGACATTATTGAAGAAGGCGGTCTCAATGACATTATTGATGGTGTAGAAGAATTTAAGGATCCTGCCGGTTTGTCAGAACTGCCCGGTGAACAGTTTGATGTTCAGAACAGACAGGCTGTAGAATTGCCGGAGAATGGTGAAGAGCTGTCTATCGAGCAGGTAGCCTCTTTGTGTATGCCCTCTATGGTTGCCATTACCTGCACCTCTGTTGAAGAAGTTCAGTCATATTTCTATTTTGGTGAACCCACCCAGAGAGAATCCACATCAGCCGGTACAGGCGTCATTATCGACGAAAGCGATGATGCATATTACATCGTTACCAATAATCATGTTATCGATGGTGCCCAGAATGTATCTGTATCTTTCGTGGATGATTCTACCTGTGAGGCAGAATATGTTGGCCGTGATACAGCCGAAGACTTGGCTTTGATCAGTGTCAACAAGTCGGATCTTTCTGATGAAACACGTGCTGCTATCCGTGTTATCAGTATCGGTTCAAAAGATGGTATCGCTGTTGGCTCATCTGTTGTAGCCATCGGCAATGCCCTTGGTTACGGCCAGTCCGTTTCCGCAGGTATCGTCAGTGCCATCGGCCGTCAGGTCGTAGTAGATGGTGTTGCCCACACACTGATTCAGACAGATGCAGCCATCAATCCCGGCAACTCCGGCGGTGCTCTCATCAACCGCAGAGGTGAGCTGATCGGTATCAATGAAGTTAAGTACGCCCAGACTCAGGTAGAAGGTATGGGTTATGCCATTCCTGTAGATACCATGGTTGCTTTTGTGGACAAAGAGCTGAATCGTGAGACCAGAGAAAAGGTTTCCGATGATGAAGCAGCTTATCTTGGCGTTATGATCGTGACCATGCAGGATGCTTATGTACAGCAGGGTTATCCTTCAGGCGTTATTGTTACTGAAGTGACAGCCGATGGTCCCGCTGAGGCAGCAGGTATGCAGGCCAACGATATCATCACAGCTATCGACGGTATCTCAGTGACCACATCAGATGAGTTGATCGAAAAGCTGTCCTATTATCGGGCCGGCGAAGTGATCTCTTTCACAGTTCTTCGTTTTGATGAGAATGCCAATGCCAAGGGTTTCACACCTATGTCAATTTCAGTTGAACTGGGATCCAAGGCAGCTATGCAGGAGAGTCAGCAGGAAGAGGAACCTACAGAAAATATTCTGCCGGAAGGTGATTTCTTCAGCAGAAGATAAATGTCTTTATGAAATGTTAACTTGTGGCACATTCTGTCAGTGGATATAATGATGCTATCAAAAACAGACAGGAAAGCCTTATGAGTGACGAGATAATAATTGACAACAATGAGAATGGTTCTTCATCAAACCATTCAGATGATACTAATAAATCAGAGAAGATCTGCATGATGTGTCACCGCCCTGAAAGTACGGCGGGTCCCATGATCGAGATGATGCCCGGCATGTGTGTCTGCAATGATTGCATGCAGAAATCTGTGAATTCTGTTTCCAACGGTCAGCTGGACCTGGGTTCATTGTTCGGCAAGCTGCCCACCATGAGTTTTGATCTGTCGGGTTTCCCGGGATTTATCTTTGGACAGTCACCGGAGAAAGAGGAAGAACCTGAAGATCTTCCGGAGAAATTCTCCATCAAAGATGTGCCGCCGCCCCACAAGATCAAAGCTAAATTGGATCAGTACGTGGTAGGTCAGGAACGGGCCAAGAAGGTCATGGCAGTAGCGGTTTATAATCACTACAAGCGTGTGATCGATTCTGAGAAGCGCAGAAAACAGAAGAAGGATATCGATTTTGACGATATTAACGAAGTTATCGTTGAGAAGTCCAACATCCTGCTTTTGGGTCCCACCGGTAGCGGTAAAACCTACATGGTACGTATGCTTGCCAAGCTTCTGGATGTACCTCTGGCTATGACCGATGCCACTTCTCTGACAGAAGCCGGTTATATCGGTGACGATATTGAAAGTGTTCTGTCTAAACTTCTGGCTGCCGCCGGCAACAATGTTTCCAAGGCAGAACGCGGTATCGTCTTCATCGATGAGATCGATAAGATCGCCAAAAAGAAGAATGCCAACCAGCGTGATGTCAGCGGTGAGGCCGTCCAGCAGGGTATGCTGAAGCTTCTGGAAGGGGCAGAAATCGAAGTTCCTGTAGGTGCCAGCAGCAAGAATGCTATGGTACCTCTGAAGAAGATCAACACCGATAACATTTTGTTCATCTGCGGTGGTGCTTTCCCCGGACTGGAAGACATTATCAAAGAACGTCTCAACAAAGAAGGTTCTATCGGTTTCCACGGTAACCTGCGAGATAAGTACGATGATGATCCCAATGTTCTCATGAAAGCTGACCCGGAGGATCTGAGAAAGTTCGGTATGATTCCGGAATTCCTGGGCCGACTTCCCATCATCTGCTCATTGGAAAGCCTGACAGAAGATATGCTGCTGCGAATCCTGACTGAGCCCCGCAATGCCATCATCCGTCAGTATCAGGCTTTACTGGATATGAATGAGGTTAAGCTTACCTTCGAGGAAGAGGCACTTCGTGCTATCGCCCGCAAGGCTATTGCCCGCAAGACCGGAGCCAGAGCCCTTCGTTCTATCATTGAATCTTTCATGCTGGATATCATGTATGAGATTCCTAAGGATGACAACATCGGCGAAGTCATCATTACCAGGGAATACGTAGAAGAGACCGGCGGTCCCCGCATCATTTTCAGGGGAAGCTATTAAAGACAAGAACAGAGCAGAAGCTCTGCTTGTATAAAAACAGATCATAATTCATTTTTCATAAAAGAAAGGAGATTTTTACCATGAGTGAAGATTTTTTCGGCGATTTAAGTAAACAGCTTGGCGTAGCTGCACAGACAGCTGTCGACAAAACATCATCTTTCATTGAACAGCAGAAGACCAGCATCAAGATCAGCGCTGCATTGCACGAAGTTGAAAAGATGTATCAGGTCATCGGTGAAATGGTTGTCCTGGATCCGGAAGGTGCTTCTTCCAGTGAAAATGTTAAGAACCTGGTAGCAGAAGTTCTGCAGAAGAAGGCCGAGATCGAAGCAATGAAGAAAGACGTTGCTAAGATGAGAGGCGTCAAGATCTGCGAAGTTTGTGGCAACAGAATCCGTCTGGAAGACATGTACTGCAGCAAGTGCGGTGCTGAAGCTCCGGTAGAAGAAGTTGAAGAAGTAGTAGAAGAAGTCGTTGAAGAAGCTCCCGCAGAGGAAGCTGAAGCTCCCATCAGTGAAGAAGTTGCTGAAGCTATTGCAGCTGCTAAGGCTGAAGTTGAAGCCGCTAAGGAAGATGCTGAATAAGCTATGAAGTCACTGTTGATCGGGAGTGGGGCATTTCTGGCAGACTATGTCGGAAAGCGCCTGGCAGAAAAGCATCTTGACAACAAAAGAGAGACACGGTCCTATTTACATGACCGTGTCTCTTTTCAGCTGGTCAAAAACAAAGGGATGGCTGGCGGCGGACACGCAGATGATCCTAAGCTGGTAACCGGTGTCAGCCTAGCCGGTGTGGTTTGTATGGCTGCTATGGCGGCCTATGAGTCCGCACAGAGAGATAAGGTATCTTCATTATCCAAGGCAGGAACAGCACTTATGTTAGGCGGCGGTGCCGGCAATTTGTTGGATCGCCTCACCAAGCATGAGGTGACAGACTTCATCTGCTTCAAACATCTGAACGGTAAACCGGGAAAGTATGTTTATAATATCGCTGACCTGGCGCTCTTTGCCGGGGCGACTTTATGCCTGCTGGGATCCCTTAAAGAGAAGTAATCATTTGCTGTTTTTTGTCTTTGAAAAGCCACTAAAATGAATTTTAGAAATTTTTTCAAAAAATTTGAATTTAGGGGTTGACGTTTAGTAGCTATTAGAGTATTATACTCCTTGCGCGCAGGAGTGGTGGAATTGGCAGACGCGCAGGCTTCAGGTGCCTGTGGCCGCAAGGTCGTGAGGGTTCAAGTCCCTTCTCCTGCACTGTAAAGCAGATATCGTAAGGTATCTGCTTTTTTTGTGTTATAATCAACCAAGTATCAACCATTGGAAGGAGTCAATCATGCTCGAAGTATTAAAAGTCATATTACTTGGTATTGTAGAAGGCATCACAGAGTGGCTGCCCATCAGCTCAACAGGTCACATGATTCTGCTGGATGAATTCGTCCACTTGAATGTCAGCGAAGCCTTCATGGAGATGTTCCTGGTTGTGATCCAGCTGGGTGCCATTCTGGCGGTTGTGGTTTTGTTCTGGAACCAACTTTGGCCCTTCCATCGCAAGAATCCCAAAGTACAAGGTTTAGCATCAGTAGTGTCTCCTGCCAAAATCACCATGTGGCTCAAGATCGCTGTCAGCTGCCTGCCCGCTGTTGTCATCGGCCTGCCATTTGACGATTTCCTGGAAGAGCATTTTTATAACTATGTAGTCGTTGCCATTATGCTCATCATCTACGGCATCCTGTTCATCCTGGTGGAAAACTATCGTAAGGGTAAGAGAGCAGAGATCACCAAGATTCCTCAGATCACATGGAAGACAGCTCTTCTGGTGGGTGTATTTCAGGTACTGGCCCTGATTCCCGGCACATCTCGTTCCGGCGCCACTATCCTCGGCGGCCTCCTGCTTGGTATGGATCGTCGCACAGCCTCACGCTATACCTTCTTCCTGGCTATTCCGGTTATGGCCGGCGCCAGCCTGTTGAAACTTGTCAAGTTTGGATTCCATTACACAGGCCTGGAAGTTTTCTATCTGCTGCTTGGTATGGCCGTGGCCTTCCTCGTATCACTTTTCGCCATTAAGTTTCTGATGAACTACGTCAAGAAGCATGACTTCAAAGCCTTCGGTATCTACCGTATCGTTTTAGGTATCATCGTTCTGGCTTATTTCATCATTGCACATTGAAGAGTTGTATTAATTCAAAGAAAAAAGGAAGCCTTGTCCAAGGGCTTCCTTTTTCTTTTCTGGTTTTTTTGAGGGGGAGATAGTAAGTGGTGTTCAACTATCTGACTAATAATATATAGGTTAATTGTGATGTGAATATGTCGAGGCACATAAGAAAAAATAAAATTCATAAACAAATTATAAATTCTTGATTCTGTATTGTGTACAGGATACGCCGGAGAGACAGGAAACGAGCGGCGTTATGAGAGTCCGGATCGAAATGATCGGATGGAATAGTTGATTTGGCCCCTTCAGGGACTTGTCAGGGGCAGTTTGTAATTAAGCTCTGTGAATGATATAATTATCTCCGTATATGATATCGCAGGTCGGCGTGTAGGAGGTCTGTATGAAACTTAAAAAACTTCTTGGTGGTTTAGATTATACCGTTTGCAGTGGTTCTGTAGATGTTGAGATTTCTTCTGTCGTTTTTGATTCCAGAAAAGCAACTGAAGGAAGTTTGTTTATCGCTATCGTTGGTGCCAAGACAGATGGTCATCGCTATCTGCAAGGTGTTATTGATCAGGGGGCTGCCGCTGTTCTGATTCAGCGTGGTGCGGAGCTTCCTGCAGATCTTGATACCAAGACCTGTGCCGTGGTAGAAGTACCGGACACTCGTTATGGTATGGCTCTTGTTTCAGCTGCCTGGTTCGATCATCCCGCCGATAAGTTGAAGATGATCGGTATCACCGGCACTAAGGGCAAGACCACAACCACTTATATGGTTAAATCCATTTTGGAAAATGCCGGTTATCAGGTTGGTCTCATCGGCACTATCGAGATTATTATCGGTGACAAACATATTGCTGCCAGCCATACCACACCTGAATCCTATATTCTTCAGGAATACCTTCATGACATGGTAGAAGCCGGTATTGAGATCGTAGTCATGGAAGTTTCTTCTCAGGCTCTCATGCTGCATCGTACCGCCGGCATTCCTTTTGAGATCGGTGTTTTCACTAATATCGAACCGGACCACATCGGCCCTGCAGAGCATAAAGACTTCGATGATTACATGAATTGCAAGAAATTGCTCTTCAAGCAGTGCCGTGTAGGCATCTTCAACGGAGATGACCAACATGTGAATACCATGATGGATGGTGTCTCCTGCACTTGCGAAACCTTCGGTATTCAGAATAAGAAGGCTGATCTGGTGGCATCCAATATCCGTCATGTCAACGGCTCAGGAAGTCTTGGTATGGCATTTGACGTTTCAGGTCTTGCCGACCTTTCTGTTAAACTGGATGTACCGGGCATGTTCTCTGTTTACAATGCCATGACAGCTATCGCCATCTGCCGCCATTTCGAGATTGAAGATGAGATGACTAAGAAGGCTCTTAAGATGGCCAAAGTCAAGGGACGTATTGAACCGGTGAAAGTATCTGATGACTTTACCTTGCTGATCGACTACGCCCACAATGCCATGGCCCTGAAGAGCCTGCTGACAACATTGAGAGATTATGAACCCAAGCGTCTGGTCTGCCTCTTTGGCTGCGGCGGCAATCGTGCCCGCTCACGTCGTTTTGAGATGGGTGAGGTTTCCGGCAACATGGCCGATCTGACCATCATCACTTCCGATAATCCCCGCGAAGAAGAACCTCAGGCCATTATCGACGATATTAAGACCGGCATTAACAAGACCAGCGGCAAATATGTTGAGATCATTGACCGCCGGGAAGCTATCGCTTATGCCATTGACAATGGTCAGCCCGGAGATATCATCGTTCTGGCCGGCAAGGGCCACGAAGATTATCAGGAAATCAATGGGGTCAAGTATCCCATGGATGAAAGGGTCATCATTGAGGAGTACCTGAAATCAAGATGAAACCTCTTTATGGAGAAGTAATTGTAGATCTGGCCGTCAGTTCCCTGGACCGGAGTTTCAGTTATCGTATACCGGATGCTTTACGGGATCAGGTAAGTATCGGCAGTGCTGTCAAAGTGCCATTTGGCAAGAGCAGTCGTCTGGTTACCGGATGTCTTGTTAACATCTCGGAGGACAATCCTTATCCGGAAGGCCAGTTGAAGGAGATCCACAGTCTGGCTGCTGATGGGGCATTGGCTGAGAAGGAATTGGTAACTTTGGCTGCCTGGATGAAACAACATCATGGCGGTACTTTGGCTCAGTCATTGAAAACCGTGATGCCATGGCGTCGTTCCGTGAAGGAACAGGTTACCAGAAGAGTAAGACTCCTGCTAAGTAGAGAGGAAGCTCAGGAAAAGGTCTTGGAAGCTCAGCACCGTCATTACGTAGCTCAGGTCAGAGTCCTTGACGCCCTTCTGTCAAGTGATGAGACAGATGGCGGGGATCTTATTAAAGATGGTGCATCACTTATAAAAGAAACAAAGGTCAGCCTGGATGTGCTGCGAGGACTGCAGAACAAAGGCTGGATCGCTTTGGAAGAAGGAACCAGTCTCCGTAAGGTGACTGAAGATATCGCAAAAGAAGCTCCGCCCATCCTGTCTGAAGCCCAGCAGGAAGCCTGTGATAAGATTCGGGAAGAGTGGGATGGAGATGACAGACCTTGTCTGGTCTACGGTGTTACCGGCAGCGGCAAGACTTTGGTCTATATGGAGATGATCCAGGAAGTGTTGGATCAGGGCAAGCAGGCCATTGTTCTTATTCCTGAGATCGCTCTGACATTTCAGACCGTCAATCGTTTTATGAAGCGGTTCGGGTCTGTGGTATCATTTCTTCATTCCCGTTTGTCGGATGGGGAGAAATACGATCAGTTTAAAGCTGCAGGCAAGGGTGAGATCAAGGTAATGGTAGGACCCCGGTCCGCCTTGTTTACACCATTTCCCAATTTGGGCCTCATCGTTATTGATGAAGAACATGAAAGCAGTTATCACTCGGAACATATGCCTCGCTATGAGGCTTCCGATGTGGCATTAAAGCGCTGTCAGTTGACCGGCGCCCACTTGATTCTGGGATCGGCTACACCTTCCCTGAAGGCTTATCATGCCGCCGTAGAGGGACGTTACCGTCTGGTAGAACTGGGTCAGCGTTATGGCCAAAGCACATTGCCCGATACCATTCTGGTGGATATGCGCCAGCAGCTGGAACTGGGCAATCGGTCTATACTAAGTGAGCCTCTCCGTCTGGCTATAGAAGAGCGACTGGCAAAAAAAGAACAGGTCATGCTTTTCCTAAATCGTCGAGGCATGACTTCCGGTGTAACCTGCCGAAGCTGTGGTCATGTAGAAAAATGTCCCCACTGTGATGTTTCTCTGACTCAGCACAGAAGCGGGAAAATGATCTGTCACTATTGTGGTTATGAAAAACCAGCCATCAAAGCCTGCTCTGCCTGCGGCTCCACTTTGATCGGTGGTTTCCGTGTGGGGACAGAGAAAGTGGAAGAACTGCTGGAGAAGGCATTTCCTGAGGCCAAAGTACTGCGGATGGATATGGATACCACCAAGGGTAAAGGCGGACATGAAAGTATCTTGAAAGCCTTTGCCGAAGGGGAAGCGGATATCCTTGTGGGGACACAGATGATTGTGAAAGGTCACGATTATCCCCGGGTAACTTTGGTAGGTATTTTGCTGGCAGATCTGTCATTAAATGATAGCGATTATCGCTCCGGTGAGCGGACTTTCCAGCTGGTTATGCAGGCCATCGGCCGAGGTGGTCGAGGGGCATTGAAAGGGGAAGCTTATATCCAAAGCTATGATCCCGATCATTATGCACTGATCTATGCTGCCGCACAGGATTATCCGGGTTTTTATCGGGAAGAGATGCTCTACCGTAAGGTGATGCATTATCCGCCGTCAGGACATTTGTGTGCTATACTGGGGAGCGGAAAAAATGAAGGTCTTCTGGATCAGGGCATGAGTCACATTCGTGAACTCTTGAAACGCATGGATCCTGAAGGTCATCTGGAGACCATCGGTCCGGCTCAGCCTCCCGTTGGCAAGATCAAAGATACCCATCGCCGGGTGCTTTATATCCGTCACGATGACCGGGAAGTGCTGGTGAAGGTAACGGAGCGTATCAGCAAGTATATTGACGCAAACAAGGGCTTTGATGCCCTGCACATACAGTATGATTTCAATTGTTAAGATAAAGGAGTAATTATGGCACTGAGAACAATTCGTGAAGTAGGCGAAAGCGTTTTGACTAAGGTCTGTCGTGAAGTCACGGAAATGAATGATAAATGGAGCACATTGATCGACGATATGCTGGATACCATGTATGAGGCCAACGGCGTTGGTCTGGCAGCGCCTCAGGTAGGTGTGCTGCGTCGTATCGTTGTTATCGATATCGGTGATGGTCCCTATGTCATGATCAATCCTGTTATCCTGGAAAGCGATGGCGAACAGACCGGTGATGAAGGTTGTCTGTCTTATCCCGGCAAGGTTGGTACCGTCACACGTCCCAACCACGTTATCGTTAAATACCTGAATGAAAACATGGAAGAAGTTACTCTGGAAGCAGAAGAACTGCTGGCCAGAGCCGTATGCCATGAACTGGATCATCTGGATGGTCACATGTACATGGAAAAGGTTGAAGGTGGTATCCGTGACGTAGGTCTGGATTACTACGATGAAGATTTCGAGGAAGAAGAGGTCTGATAACCATGAAGATCGTATTTATGGGAACACCTGATTTTGCAGCAGGTATCCTGGATGCTCTTGTAGAAGCCGGTCATGAGATCACGGCCGTTGTTACTCAGCCGGACCGTCCCAAGGGTCGTAAGAAAGAGCCCATGCCCAGTCCGGTAAAGGAAGAAGCTATGAAACTGGGACTTACCTGCCCCATTTTCCAGCCTCTGAAGATCCGTCGTGAAGAATCTGTAGCCCAAGTGCTGTCTGTAGAAGCCGATATGATGGTGGTAGCAGCATTTGGCCAGATCATTCCTAAATCTATTCTGGATGCTCCCCGTTTTGGCTGCATCAACGTCCATGCCTCCTTACTGCCTGCCTATCGCGGTGCTTCACCCATTCAGACGGTTATGCTGGATGGCATGAAAGAAACCGGCGTTACCATCATGAGAATGGACGAGGGCCTGGATACCGGTGATATCGTGTCTCAGTGTATTATCCCCATTGAGGATGAAGATACAGGCGGCTCCTTATTCGACAAGCTGGCTGAAGAGGGCGCTAAGCTTCTGGTAGAAACTATTCCGTCTATCGAAGATGGCACAGCAACTTACACACCTCAGCCTGCCGAAAGCACCACACCTTATGCCAAGACCTTGAAGAAAGAGCAGGGTGCTATCAACTGGGAAGATGCTTCCCAGAAGATCTGGTGTCAGATCCGGGCATTAAATCCCTGGCCCAGTGCCTATACTTCACTGGATGGCAAGACCTTGAAGGTCTGGAAGGCCGGCATAATTGATCCGGAAAATGCAGGAGAGGCTGAACCGGGCACTATTCTTCAGGCTGACAAGCATGGCATGGTGGTTAAAACCGGCGATGGTGCTCTGAAATTGGAAGAAGTCCAGATTGAAGGCAAGAAACGCATGGCTGCAGCAGATTTCCTGCGTGGCTATCAGATCAAGTCAATGAAATTAGGTTGATATATTACTGAAAGAGGGAAGAACAAGTGGCAGCAGTCAATACTCGCGACATTATCCTGAGCGTCCTGATGGACATCAGCAAAAACGGACGATTCTGTCATGTGGCCCTGCATCGGGCTTTAGAAGAGCATCAGTTTCTGTCAAAACGTGACAGAGCTTTTATCACCCGTGTATGTGAAGGCACCATGGAAAGACTGATCGAGATCGACTATATCATCAATCAGTTTTCCACTGTACCTGTAGCCAGAATGAAGCCGGTGATCTGCAACATCATGCGCAGCGCCTGCTATCAGATCTGTTTTATGGGCGGTGTTCCTTCCAATGCTTCTGTCAATGAAGCCGTCATGCTGGCTCAGAGCAAGGGTTTCTACAACCTGAAGGGTTTCGTCAATGGCGTTCTGCGTAATATCGCACGTCATGTAGAAGCCGGTGATATCGAATATCCCGATCCGGTGAAGAACCGCATGGAACATCTGTCCGTTAAATATTCCATGCCCCGCTGGATCGTTAAATACTGGAATGATGCTTATGGTGAAGATGTCACAGATATCATGCTGGACAGCTTTGTCAAAGAACGTCCTACCACCGTTCGTTTCAAGACAGACGGTATCGACAAGGAAACCATTCTGGAGAGTCTGAAAGAGCAGAATGTTCATGTGGTAAAGGCACCCTATCTGCCCTATGCCTATGATATTTCTGAGTACAATTATCTGCCGGCTCTGAATGCCTTCAAGAAAGGCTGGATCTTCCCCCAGGATATCGGTTCCATGCTGCCTGTAGAGGTTGCCGGTCTTAAAGCCGGGGATTACGTCATCGACATGTGTGCAGCTCCCGGCGGCAAGAGCCTCCATGCTGCAGACAAGATGGGAAGCTTCGGCATGGTAGATGCCAGAGACCTGACTGCTGATAAAGTAGCTCTGATCCGTGAAAATGTTAAGCGTGCTGACCTGATCAATATCCAGCCCAGGGTTATGGATGCCCTGACCTTTGATCAGGATTCTGTGGACAAAGCCGATGTCGTTATCTGTGATCTGCCTTGCTCAGGTCTTGGTGTCATCGGTCGCAAGCCGGATATCAAATACCGCCTGACACTGACTCAGATTGAAGAACTGGCACAGCTTCAGAAGCGCATTCTTCATAATGCCGCTTCCTATGTCAAACCCGGCGGCACACTGATCTTCAGTACCTGTACCGTCAGCCCGCTGGAAAACACTGAAAATGTAAAATATTTCGAGGCCAATTATCCCTTCCGTCTGGACAGCCTGGATCCCTTCCTGCCTAAGGAACTCCAGCAGCTGACTACTTCCGAGGGTTACCTGCAAGTAGTGCCCGGTATCCATCAGGCGGACGGTTTCTTTGTGGCTCGATTCGTAAAGGAAGGCTGAGATGGATATTCTGTCTGCCGACATTGAAGAACTTAAAACATACTTGAAAGAGCTTGGTGAGAAGGCATTTCGTGCCGATCAGCTTTTTGGTTGGCTTCATAAAAACGGGGCAGTCACCTATGATGAGATGACTAATCTGCCCGCTTCTATGAGAGAGAAGCTTAATGAACAGGCACCTCTTCAGAGGGCTGTCATTGAGACTATGCAGGAATCTGCCATAGACGGTACCAGAAAGTATCTCTTCAAGCTTCATGATGGTTACTATATTGAAAGCGTCTTCATGCGCTATCAGCATGGCCTGACAGTTTGCGTATCTTCACAGGTGGGCTGTCGCATGGGATGCCGCTTCTGTGCTTCCACTATTGGCGGTCTGAGCCGTAATCTGACAGCCGGTGAGATCGTCAGTCAGATCGAGCAGATCGGCCGGGATGTAGGTGAGCGTATTACAAACGTCGTGGTTATGGGAACCGGTGAACCGCTGGATAATTACGACAATCTGGTTCGTTTTATCCGCCTGTGTTCAGATCCCAAGGGTCTGGGTATCAGCAAGCGCAACATCACCGTATCTACCTGTGGTCTGGTAGAAAATATTTATCGACTGGCAGACGAAGGAATGCCCATTAATTTGGCATTGTCCCTCCATGCTCCCACTGATGAGAAGCGTCAGGAAATCATGCCTATCGCCAAAAAATATCCATTACGGGACGTGATGGAGGCCATGGTCTATTACTTCAAGAAGACCGGTCGCCGCCTGACTTTTGAATACAGTCTGATCAAAGGTGTTAACGATTCAGACCAGGTGGTAAAGGATCTGAGCCGACTGCTTCGAGGCAAAAACGCTCTGATCAATGTTATCCCGGTAAACCCTGTCCGGGAAAGGGAATTCAAGGACACAAGCCGTCCCGAAACAGAGGCCTTCAAGAAAAAACTTGAAAAAAACGGCCTTCATGTTACAATTAGGAGAGAAATGGGCCGTGACATCGATGGTGCCTGCGGTCAGCTTCGTAAGAAGTATATAGAGACAGAATGAGGGGAACAACAGGCTTGGCACGATGTGTGAGGCCTGTTGAAATATATTTTTAGAAGATTTGGGGAAAAGCAGCATGCAGTCTTGTGCGGCCACAGATGTAGGCCAGAAAAGAAAAGTTAATCAGGACTATTTATTTGAATCGCAGATGCCGGTAGGCAATCTGCCGAATCTTTTTATTGTAGCTGATGGTATGGGTGGGCATAATGCAGGTGATTATGCCTCCCGTTTTGCTGTGAAAAAAATCCTGGAAACCATCGAAAACAGTCCCGAATCCAACCCCATTAAGTTGATTGAATCCGGTATCAATGCCGCCAATACAGGCATTCGCCAGAAGGCTTCCGAGAAGGAAGAACTTCACGGCATGGGTACCACCTGTGTGGTAGCTACCGTTATCGGTGGTTATCTGTATGTGGCCAATGTTGGTGACAGCCGTCTCTACATGAGAGATGACGATACACTGACACAGATCACACGAGACCATTCTCTGGTAGAAGAGATGGTGCGAATCGGGCAATTGACCGCGGAAGAGGCCAGACGCCATCCGGATAAACACATTATTACCCGGGCTCTTGGCGCAGCCGAGTCGGTTAATATAGATTTTTTTGATCAGAAGATCCCACCGGAAGGTGAGCTGCTGATGTGCTC
>JAGHUB010000088.1 GCA_018065025.1 Candidatus Equihabitans merdae | reverse complement strand
TCCAGTAACCACGATAAAGATTGGTTGCGATATAGAGATTGGTGGCATCCGGATCATCATTGATATCCTTAGCATCTTTTGCCAGCAGGAAGGTTCTGCCCGAAGCCGGATCCGAGGGACGAATGTTGTAGAATCGCAGCACGGCGCCGGCCTTAATGGTGCGACCATTTACCCGCATGGTGCCGGCTTCCGGATAAATCACTTCGATATAACGAGACGGATTGCTCCAGTCTCCATTCCATTTATCCATGGAAACCTTGAAGATAGGCAGATAAGTACCATCCGTTGCTTCAGAAATAATCTGAGCACGTTTTGCATTGCCGAAAGGATAAGTATCTGTCGGTTGGATTACACTGACATGAATACCGCTGTCTGAAGGCGTAAAAACATTTTCCATCCCATTGATATGGTCAGCCGTATTCTGGGGCAATGAAGGACTATTCAGATCCCAGACAGCGAATTCATTTCCCGTATGATGATTAACCGACAGATGTCCCTCCGTCAGATTACAAGAGATATTGTGGGTTTGGGCCTTATGTAATTCAAATCGCTGATTGTTGCCGCCATTGGCACCATAAGACAAGACACGAGTCCCTGTTGCCGCACTTTCCTCACCACCGGCCACATCAAGAACACAGTCTGTGCCGTACTTTGAAAGGCCTACCAGGTGAAATGTATAAGTGCCGTCACTATTGCGGGTAATCTGAAACTGATGGGTATCGGAGCCTGCATTTGGATACCAAAGGCCCAGGGCACCCATCTGAGCACTGCCCATATTGCCCTGATTGAAAATGTTTCTGATGAAATAGTACCTGGTGCCGGGTACCTCCTGAATCAGCCAGATGTCCCGATAGGTATATGCCTCTCCGGATGCACCGGTACCTTCACGCATCACTACTTTGTCGTAACCCGAATCCTCCAGGATAGAAGGGTTGGACGAAGCAGCACTGACATAAAGGCGGGGCTTTGATGACTGAGATCGGGGCAGGCTGATGACATAAGGTCCGGTCCCCGGAGCAGCATCTTGAACCTTATTTTCTTCCAGCAAAATGTAGGGGGAGAAACCATCCGTTTGAAAGTTGATCAAGCCCCCTGTCATCCGGTAATCTACTTCCTCAAGATTATCGCTGACATGATAAAGAAGGCCGGATTCATCATCTCCATTGCAATCGGAAATAGATACATCCATAGTCTCATCCGGCTCATAAACATTTCCCTCTTCATCCACTAAAGTCAGGTCGTAGGCAAACAAGATGTCCTCTGCCTGAGCCAGACCGTCGATGTTTTCTCGAACCAGTTCCAGTCCTTCCGATAATGAATAAGCTTCTACCTGAAGGGACAGTCCCTCAGGCAAAATGCCGCGAACCCGAAACCAACGGCCGTCATAGTAAGTGGTGATGCTGCTGATTCCACCACCAGTCGTATCCGCCAGAACCAAAGTTCTTCCCATACACACGCCGGACAGCATCAGAAATAAAGCCATACTCAGCATAAGGAGATAGCGTTTATTATGTATTTTCATTTAGTCGCCTTTCTTTTCATTCCGATAAAGTCGCTGTCCCATGACTACGATAACAAGAGATGACATTGCGCAGATCATCATGAAGATACACAAGCTATCCGCAGCTGCATCACCGGTCTTGGGGCCCATAGCATAACCTTTCTCTGTGGTGGAAGGATTACTTCCGGAGGAGCCTGATACTGTGCCTGTAGAGGGCTTACCGCCCGGATCAGTGGTGACATTTCCTTGCGGAGGCACTTGTACCGGTTTGGGTTTTGGTTCAGCCTTGGCCTCGTAAGACCATTTCCCCTCATCCATAAATGGCAAGGCCATGAGGAAGGGCTCACTTGATTCATAATCCACGACATGACCTCGTTCCCGACAGACATATAAGCCCACAGGCACTTGATCAGAAAATGCTTCACCTTCACTATCTGTAACCAAAACCTGCATATTTGCAGATGCCATTAAGGCATTATTCTCGGAAATATCTTCTGTATTGATGTCCCCGGACCCGAACACAACTTCCACGATTCTTGCCACATCCGGCACCTCCGCATAGATTTCCTTTTTAATCTCTGCCCGGGTTTTCTCATCAATATCTTCTATCACCTGATAGGATCCATCCGGACGGATATCTGCGATCTTTTTCATCTCAAAGACTGCACCGGTAATGGCTTTTTCACCATCAGTTCCGTCCCGATAGAGAATCGTTACAGAACCCAAAGAGGATTGTTCATCCAATGGTGCTGCTGCCACCGCTTGCGAAGACAGAAAAATAGCGTTGGCAAGCATGACCCAAAAGGCTGCCCACATGATGATCCTGTGGCAGCTGGTTTTATTCATATACATCTATTCTTCCTTCTTGTTTTTGTATTATTCTCTCTTGAATCAATAGATACAGCAGGGCCGGCAGCAGGATCATGG
>JAGHUB010000075.1 GCA_018065025.1 Candidatus Equihabitans merdae | reverse complement strand
GTAGAAACGATGTTGGTCAGGTCTGTGGGCATGAAGATCTTGGTGGCACGGCCTTCGGATACATCCTTCAGAGCTTCGATACCTTTCAGCTTCAGAACTTCGGGGCTTACCTTGGCTGCGTTCAGTTTTTCAATACCACGAGCCTCTGCTTCGTAAACAAGAGCAATGGATTTGGCACGACCTTCAGCCAGAGCGATCTGAGCATCTCTTTCAGCTTCAGCAGCCAGGATCTTGGCCTTCTTATCACCTTCTGCACGGGATACAACGGCTTCCTGATGTGCCTGAGCTTCCAGAACGGTCTGACGTCTTTCACGTTCAGCCTTCATCTGCTTAAGCATGGTCTGTTCAACTTCTACCGGAGGCTGAATGTTCTTGATCTCAACACGGGTAACTTTGATACCCCAGGGGTCAGTAGCTACATCAAGTACAGACTGCATGCGGGCATTGATGGCATCACGGCTGGTCAATGTCTGGTCAAGTTCCATCTCACCGATGATATCTCTAAGAGTTGTGGCGGCCAGATTCTGAAGACCTGCGATGGGATGTTCAACACCGTATGTGTAGAGCTTGGGATCGAAGACGACACAGAAAACAACTGAGTCGATCTGCATGGTTACGTTATCACGGGTGATAACCGGCTGGGGCGGGAAGTCCAGAACCTGTTCCTTCATGCTGATCTTTCTGACAACGCGATCAAAGATCGGTACCTTAAAATGAAGACCGGCTTCCCATGAGCTTAAATACTTACCGAGACGTTCAACCACATAAACATAACCCTGAGGAACGACTCTGATACATGACAACAAGATGATGATAATCAGAACGATTAAAATGGGAATTGCTATCATAACAACACTCTCCTTTTATTAATTGATGTTTTTTGTTTCTTTTTCGCTTATCTTTTCCACACCGTAAGGCCGCTTTTTATATCCGGGTCTCTTACTCTGTGTTTGAGTTTATAATACCTTTTATTTGTGTCCATTTCATGTATTTTTGATATAATACGTGAAAACAATTTTAATCAAATCAATGAGGATATCTGACTATGATCGTACGTTTTCCCGACCATTATTTTGACTTTGAATGCATGGGTGGTCCCTGCCCTGACAACTGCTGCATCGGTGACGAGCTGGTTATTGATGAAGACACCTTCCTCTATTATCAGTCCATTGAAGGTGAGTTTGGAGACCATCTAAGAGATGTTCTGAAGGATGCTGTCTGTTCTGAGGATGAGACCGGTGTGGTTTACTGCATGGACGTCAACGGTCGCTGCCCCTTCTTGAGAGAAGATAATTACTGTGAAATCGTTCTGGCTCTGGGCCAGGAAGCTCTGGGCCATGTCTGCGCCACCTATCCCCGTTCAGAGGATTGCCTGGGCTGTGATGTTGAAATGAATCTGATTCTCTCCTGTCCCGAAGCTGCCCGTCAGCTGCTGACAAAGGAAGCTGTCACTACCTTCGAAGAAGCCAATGTGGCTGACGAAGAGTTTATTCCCAACGAGGACTATGAGGAACCTGAATATCTCTGCTATGCAGAAGATGAGATCAAATCCATCCGGTCAGAACTGATCAGTCTCATGCAAGACCGCAGCCTATCTCTGGCAGAACGTATCCGGGACGCTGCTAAAGTCTGCCTGGAAAAATCTGTAACCGGTGATCGTGATGGCAACACATATGTGTCATCCACCTGTTCTTCTCTCCTTGATCCCACCTATGAGGGCTATCTGACCAGAACAGCTCTCCTGGCCGATCTTCCTTGGCAGACCGAACTTTGGA
>JAGHUB010000178.1 GCA_018065025.1 Candidatus Equihabitans merdae | reverse complement strand
TCAGGATTCTCTTCGATAAATGTGGCGGCCTCATCCAGCACACGGTTAACGCGGATATTGACTACATCATCCAATGATGGAACAGGCTGAGGCAAAATCTTGGTATGACAGAAGCGCTGAATCTCACGAAGTTTATAGATGTCACGACCTACTGCCAGGGAAAATGCCCGACCGGTGCGGCCGGCACGACCTGTTCGGCCGATACGATGGACGTAATATTCATCATCCTGAGGAATGTCGTAGTTGAAAACGGCTTCCACATCTTCCACGTCGATGCCTCGAGCTACCACGTCGGTGGCGATAAGGATCTCAATATGATGATTCTTGAAATCACGCATGACCTTGTCGCGGGCGGCCTGAGTCAGGTCACCATGAAGACCTTCAGCATAATAACCTCTAGCCTTCATCTCTTCAGTCAGCTCATCTACCCGACGCTTGGTGTTACAGAAGATAACCGACAGCTTAGGATCATAAAGATCGATCAATCGACACAGTACTTCAGTCTTAATGCTGGGTCTAATATCGTAATAATACTGAGAGATTTCAGGAACAGTCAGTTCTTTCTTAGCGATGCGGACGATCTCCGGCTCCTTCAGGAACTCATCGGCGATCTCTCGAATCTCTTCCGGCATGGTTGCGGAGAACATAACGGTCTGACGCTCTTCCGGCATTTCCGCCAGAATAGTCTTCATGTCATCCACAAAGCCCATGTCCAGCATCTCATCCGCTTCATCCAATACGATGACCTTAACAGCATCATAGGAAATGTTGCCGCGGCGCATATGATCCATGACACGGCCCGGGGTACCAACCATAATGTGGACACCATTTTTCAGACCGCGAACCTGCTTCATAATGTCCTGACCGCCATAAACCGGCAGGATCTTGATGCCCTTGATATGACGGGCGTAACGGTGCAGTTCTTCAGAAACCTGGATTGCCAGTTCACGAGTGGGACAAAGAACAACGCCCTGCATCTCGTTGACTTTGGGATCCACCTGCATCAGCATGGGGATACCGAAAGCAGCCGTCTTACCGGTACCGGTCTGGGCCTGACCGATCATGTCATGACCGGAAAGCTCGATGGGGATAGCTTCCTCCTGAATAGGGGAGAAACTGTCGAAGCCCATTTCACGAATAGCTTTGATGATACGAGTGTCGATGCCAAGAGTATCCAGACCCGCTGCCTGGTCATCTGTATCCTGAGCGGACTCTGTGCTTGAATCGGCAGCTGAATCTGATGACACAGATGTGTTATTTCTGATCGCAGCATCTGACTTGGCATCATTATTTGCCTCTGCTTCTGAAGCTTCCAACTTCTCTTCCGCAAATGCCTCCTCAGCCGGATCAACTTTGCTGATTACTTCAACTTCAGCGGCCATTTCCTGATACTTCTTGGCAGCCTCTTTCTCCAAAGCCTCTCTCTTAGCGGCTTCCCGTTTAGCCTTCTTATTTTTGGCCTTCTCAGCCTGGAAGCGCTCGTCTTTCTCCAGCTCAGCCTGCATTTCCTTCAGCAGTTTCATAGGAGACTTGCGCTTGGGAGGCTGGTCACCGGTTTTACGTCTGGGAGGCTCATCGCCAAAGAAACGTTTGGCTGAAAAATCAGCCTGCTTAAATTTTCTGGATTCTGTTGAAAATGTTTGAGCTTTATCTTTTTTCTTATCTTTGTTCTTTTTCTTCATGTAGTCTTTTTCTTCTGACCGTTCCTGTCGGCAAATGTTCTTCTTTTGCCATGGGAATGTCATTATTTCGTCTTTCTCTTTCTTTATATTTGAATGATACTCAGGTGATGAATATCTCTTTATTATCTCGCGTTACTCTGCTCTTTCAGGGATGATACTCCCAACCGCAGTCATCGTTATAGATCATGAGCTTGGTCATACCACCGTCGATAGTAATATTTTCCCCATCAATGAAACCGGCTTTGTCAGAGCACAGGAAGAGAACCATGTTGGCAATATCATCAGGATTGCCCACACGACCGGCGGGCTGCTGAATAGCATCCGGCCCCTGATAAACCGTATATGCCGTGTCGATCCAACCGGGAGAAATGGAATTGACTCGTACTTTCCCTGCCAATGACACAGCCATGGCATGAGTCAGAGCGGCGATACCACCCTTGGCTGCTGTATAGCTCTCCTATTATACAGTATCCGGCCCTATTGGGGCGACCCTGCGCCGGCAACTTTAATGACCTTTACATGGCGTTTTCTCCAGCCATCTTCCATGACCATGATGTACTGCAGATAAGGCATGCCATCGCAGTCTACCACGAAGGGCTCCTGACGGTAAAGGCGGGTTCGCTTATTATTTCCCGCATATTCCAAAGTCATTGCAGAGGCCGTCACTTTCAGACATTTGGCCCCGGCTTCCAGATT
>JAGHUB010000409.1 GCA_018065025.1 Candidatus Equihabitans merdae | reverse complement strand
GGAATATTCTTTTCGCTATTCCGGTCATTGGTTTCATCCTTCAGCTGGTCTTCTCATTTGGCGGAACCTAGAACAAGAACCTGCGTAACTATGCCAGAAGTTTCCTGCTGGTCATTTTGCTGACCATTATCATTACCATTGTTCTGATCATCGTCGGTATCGCAACAGGTGTTCTGTCTCAGATGATCGACTTTATCCCAGAAAATATGAGTTTATACATGTAAATGCTTCTATGAAAAACATGGCATCTATGATTTGGGCGCCATGTAAAGGAAATGGGATGCCTCGGTATGACCAATTCAAAGGAAGACAAGAAAGCAGGGTTTATTTTGAGCAAAAATATAATGGACATTCAGGTCAGTGACCTGACTTTAGATGAAAAAGTAGATCTGGTGCGAGGCGCAGGTGCCTGGCATACAGATGATTTGAAAGGTAAGATTCCCGCCCTGAGGATGCACGACGGCCCTCATGGCCTTCGCAAGCAGGACGAAGGGGTTACTTTTGTCAATGATAGTTATCCGGCAACTTGTTTTCCTACCGCATCAGGTTGGGCCTGCAGTTTTGATAGGGATATGGCTACACTTATGGCAGATGCCATTGCTGAGGAAGCTCTAGTTGAAGATGTCTCCATCGTACTGGGCCCCGGCATCAATATGAAGCGTTCACCTCTGTGCGGCAGAAACTTCGAGTACATTTCTGAAGATCCCTTCCTGGCCGGCAGTCTGGGTACAGCTTTTATTAATGCCATCCAGAAACGAGGAGTAGGTGTCTCACTTAAGCACTTCGCCGCCAATTCTCAGGAAACTCACCGTCAGGTGGCTAACAGTCAGATCGACGATCGTGCCCTGCATGAAATCTACCTGGCCGCTTTCGAAAAATGTGTCCGGGAGGCATCCCCTTCTACATTAATGGGTTCCTATAATCGCTTAAATGGTACCCATGCTTGTGCCAATAAAGCACTGATGACCAAGATCCTTCGGGAAAAATGGGGCTTCAAGGGGACTTTGATCTCTGACTGGAGTGCCTGTATCGATCCTCCTGCCTGCGTGGAAGCCGGCATGGATCTGGAAATGCCCCGCAGCGGCAAAGAACACCGGGAACAGCTTAAAGAAGCTGTCCTGTCCGGCGCCATTCCTGAAGAGGCTCTGGACCGTGCCGCAGGAAATGTTCTCAATCTGGTAAAAACATACGCCATTGAATGCCGCAAGGAAAAGTATCCTTCACCTATCGCCAATGCAGAAGATAAGGCTGCGGCAAAAGACGCTATGCTGAAACGTCATTATCGTCTGGCTATGATGCTGGCCTGCGAATCAGCTGTCCTTCTTAAAAATGACGGTTGCCTGCCTCTTAAGAAAGATCAGAAAATCGCTGTCATCGGTGACCTGGCCAAGAAGATGCGTTACCAGGGCGGCGGCAGCAGTCATATCAATGCTGCCTATACATCGGAAGCGTATGTCGAACTTGAGAAGGCCGGTTATAGCGTGACCTATGCCCAGGGTTACGATGCCAAGGCAAAGAATGTTTCTCAGGATCTCATTGACCAGGCAGTAGCCGTGGCTTTGGATGCAGATTTGATTCTCTTCTTTGGTGGACTTACCGATCTGGCAGAAGGTGAAGGCTACGACCGCAAGACCATGGATATTCCTGAGAACCAGCTCCGTCTTATGGATGCTTTGACAGCTCTTGATAAGCCTATCGTTATGACAGCATTTGGCGGTTCACCTTTCAGCCTGCCATTTTTCGATAAGTTAAATGGTCTGCTTCATATGTATCTGTCCGGTGAGGCTGTAGGTGAAGCCTGTGTACGCCTCCTGTCCGGTCAGGTAAATCCCAGCGGCAAGCTGGCCGAAACATTTCCTTATAAAGCAGAAGATACACCTTGCTACGGAACCTTCGGCACAGAGTCCGATGACGTGGAATATCGTGAGAGTATGTTCGTGGGTTATCGTTACTATGATACCTATGGCGTACCGGTTCAGTTCCCCTTCGGTTACGGCTTGTCCTACACAAGCTTTGAATACAGCAATCTTAAGGTAGAAAATGCTCTTTACAGTGGCGGCGAGCTGACTGTGACACTGGATGTCACCAATACAGGTGACATTTATGGTAAGGAAGCTGTTCAGTTATATGTAGAGAATCCGCCTTGCGCTTATCGTCGTCCTAAGAAAGAACTGCGGGCATTTACTAAGGTGGCATTGGCTCCGGGTCAGACCAAGACTGTGACCATGACCCTTAATGAGCGCAGCTTTTCTATCTATGACGATGAAAGAGGCGACTTTATCATGCCTGGCGGCAATTATCGTCTGGTAGCCGCAGCCTCCAGTGTTGATGAGGGTATCAGCACAGGGGTGAAAGTTGAAGGTGTCCTCTATGACAAAGTTGAGAACTTCGCCATGGATGCAGCGGGCTTTAAGGCTATCTACAAGCGTCCTTTGAGTCATTTCGATGATATCAAACCCGGCCAGTACGATATGTCTACCTCCTTATCAAAACTGTCAAAATCAAGCTTCCTTGGCAAGATGGTATTGTCCTATGCCGAGAAAGAAGTTATGAAGACCATGCCCGGCGTAGCAAAGGACGATCCGGAAGCTTTGCTTTCTCTGGAAATGATTCGCTACGGCACTTTGGACTGCATGGCCAGTCAGAGTAATGGGGCTCTGCCATATAGTCTGGCTAAAGCCATCGTGGATTCAGCAAATGGTCGTCATATGTCAGCTTTTAAGAATTTGTTGGCCTGTCTCAAAAAATAATAGTTCATCCCGTGTTGACGGGAACGGACAATGAATATATTATGTCAATTATCGCCACACATTTAGGATGATCCGACGATGTGTGGCGAAACATTTTCTAAAGTATAAGCAGTATTATCGGAACATGAGGAAATAATCATGATGGTAAGAAAGTTCAGGAAAGGCATCTTAAGTCTCGTTCTGAGTGTAGTCATGGTAGTTGGTATGACTGCAATGGTTTCCGCAGATGAAGTGATGCCGGCAACAGAGCCTGTCGTAATCGAGTACATGGATATGAATGAAGCAAGTCCAGACGGCACATTGAACTTTGCTACACCAAATGCCAAGTATCTGGGAACAGGGGGCTATGGTGCCAACGCCTATTACTTTGAGATTGAGACAGAGATGCCATTTGTCATGTTGAATCTCAAAGGCAGCCAGACCAGTGCTTATTTCGATCTGGGAAATGATTACTACAAGGGAGCCTCTTATTCTACCTATTACGCTAAAGTTGCGGGAAGGACTGTCAGAAACATGCCTGTCAAGGTGGACTGCTTTGCTCTCACCTTAGGAGATGTATTCAAATGTCAGAATCCTCAGCTTCTGCGCTTTGATGATGTAGATGATTCTTGCTATGCCTTATGGTATTCCAACAGAACCATGGAAATTGACCGTTACTACATCATCCGCAATCTGTCAGAAACAACTTATTCTGAAGCTGAAGCTGAAGCAGTAGTAGACGTTATCAATCGAATCATTTTCCTGGGAGATGTGACACCGGACGATATCTATCAGGTAGCTGACATCCGTGAGTCTTATGAAGCTTTAAGTGAGGGTCAGAAAGCATACGTCTTTAATTTAGCTGACCTTGAAGCCGCTGAAGCTATCGTGGGTCTGCCTGGTACGGGAAGTGGCGACAGTGGATCAGGTCCGGACGATCCTGATCCGAATAATCCCGACAATCCTGATCCGGGTAATCCCGACAATCCGAATCCGGATAACCCGGATAACCCCGATGTGCCGGAATCCTTGTCACCCCTTGGTAATGATCCTATTATTCGTATCAGTGGCGCCACACGTTATGAGACATCTTCCGATGCCGTAGCTAAATTGAAGATGCTTTCAAAAGACCAGCAGTTCACATCAGCTGTTCTGGCAACCGGCGAGAAGTTCCCGGATGCCCTGTCCGGTTGTTACCTGGCTAAGCTGCTGAAGGCACCGTTGATCCTGGTGAACCCTTCAGATCCTGCCTCTGCTATCGAGGATGTTGTCAAATACGTTAACGGAAATGTTTATATTCTTGGTGGTCAGAATGCTGTTTCCAAAGAGTTGGCAGCTACCCTGAATAAATATGGCATTAAAGACACTCGCCTGGATGGTGATTCCCGATATGACACTAATATCAAGATCCTGAATGCCATCGATAGTAAAAAGAAAATCAGTAAGCTGTTGATCTGCAACGGTGAGAATTATGCAGATGCTCTGTCTGTTTCTTCTTGTGACATGCCTATCCTTATGGTAAGTGACAGTCTGAACCAGACTCAGATAGATTGGCTCAAGAGTCACAGTTCTTCCATAAATGAAGTGTATGCCATCGGCGGCACAGCTGCCGTAAGCGACGGGATTCTTCAGCAGGCTGCAAGTATTCTCGGATGCAAAGTAGGAGAGACGGCTCAGCGCGTGGCCGGTCAGAATCGTTATGAGACCTCTGTAAAAGTAGCAGAGAAATTCTTCTCAGAGGATTGCCCGGTTGTCATGCTGACCTATGCCTGGAACTTCCCGGATGGCTTATCCGGCGGTCCCATTGCAGCCGGTCTTGGCGCACCTATCCTGCTGGCCGACAATAATGACCAGACAGCAGCCGCTTATGTTCATGCTCACGGTATCAAGCAGCTTGTGGTCATGGGCGGCACAGCCAATATGTCAGATCAGGCTGTAAAAAACATCTTAGGATAAATTCCAGGCTCGTCGGCTGACGACACCGAAGCCGTGAGCCCTCTTCAAAGGTCTCTAAATAAAAAACCAAGTTAAATACCCCACAGGAGATTAAGCTTCCTGTGAGGTATTTTTTGCTTTGCGCAGCTTGGAATTACTTCAAAAACTAAAAATTTTTCATACAAATTTTACCCACTTTTTGACAGTTTTTCCCTGAAAGTATTATCGATAAAGTCCTGTGATAAGTTAGACCTACGAAAACATGAGGAAAGTTTCGTAACTAATAAAAATAGCGTAGATCGATAGATATAGAGTTTAACTTTTACAGGGGAAGAGAAATGATGAAGAAGATGAGTAAAAAACTGATCAGTTTAGTACTTGCAGTTGTCATGATGGCAACATCAATGTCTTCTATGGTTTTTGCTGATGAGCAGGATGAAGTCGTCAGAACTGACAGCATCATCGTAGAACCGGCCAACGGCGAATATCTTGGCAACGATTCTCTGGATACCCCTATCTATTATTGGGAAACAGAATCCTACAAAAACGTCATTAAAGTCGTTGTTGAAGGTGTTCAGGATTCAGTTGTGATCGACCTGTGCGACTACACAAACGCTATTGCAGCCACATCTAACGGCAACAGAATCAAACGTCTCATCGATACAGACGGTGTTTATCCGGTTACTCTTAGCGATGAATTCCTTTGCAATAATGAAGCTCTCATGGCCTATGAACAGGTCGATGCTTCTTGCTACACATTCTATTTCTACGATTACACATCCGGTCAGGAAGCTATCCTGATTATCAGACACAACATCGTTCCCAACCCCGATCGTGATGCTGCTGATGCAGTCTTTGAGATGATTGAAAACATCGGCGAAGTTTCCCTGGACAGCGCAGATGCAATCGCTTCAGCCCGTGCTTCCTACGACGCTCTGAGCGATTACGCAAAATCCTTTGTTCTTAACGTCAACACTCTGCTTGCTGCTGAAGCTATCCTGGCAGACCTGTCAGCCCAGGCTGCAGAACAGAACGTTATCAACAACGTCATCAACCTGATCAACAACATCGACAACAACTATGATGCTAACACACAGGCTCAGATCAATGCCGCTCGTGCCGCATACGATGCTCTGGATGAAGCTCAGAAGAGCCAGGTTTATAACTACAGAACTCTGACAAACGCTGAATATTGGATGCAGATGTATCAGGTATATCTGGATCAGGATGCCGCCGATCCGGTTATGATGAGCATCTATGATATCGATGTACAGAATCCGGATGCCGATCAGGTCGCCCAGATCCGTGCCGCTTACGAAGCTCTGACAGAATCTCAGAAAGCTCTCGTTGATAACATCTCTATCCTGGAAGAAGCTGAAGCCGTTCTGGACAGCCTTCGCATCAGCCCTGAGATGCAGGCTCAGATCGACAACGTAACTGCCATGATCAATGCTATCGGCACAGTTACTCTTGAAAGCGCTGACGCTATCGCCGCAGCAAGAACTGCCTATGATGCTCTGGAAGCCAAAGCTCAGATGTACGTCATGAACTACGGCACACTTAGAAGAGCTGAAAACTCTCTGATGTATCTGCAGATCGAAGAAGCTGAACGTCAGGAAGAAGCACAGAGACAGGATGCTGAAAGAGTTGCCGCCGTTGAAAACCTCATCAATGCTATCGGCACTGTTACACTGAACAGCATCGATGCTATCGATGATGCCCGCCAGGCTCTCAACGCTCTGCCGGCAAACCTTCAGACAATGGTTTCCAACATCGCTACTCTGGAAGCTGCTGAAGCTACTCTGATCCAGCTGGTTGAAGAAGAAGCTGCCAGAATCGCTGAAGAAGAGAGACGCGCCGAAGAGGAACGCAGAGCTGAAGAAGAAAGACGCGCCGAAGAAGAACGTAAAGCTGCTGAAGCCGCTGCTAACAAGGCTGCTGCAGACAAGGTCATCTCCCGCATCAATGCCATCGGCAAAGTCACTTTGAACAGTGGCAATGCCATCACAGCTGCCCGCACTGCTTATGATGCTCTGACAGATGTACAGAAGAATCTGGTTACCAATTACAACAAACTGACAAAAGCTGAGAAAGATTATAGTGATGCTGTTAAAGCTGAAGAAGAAAGATTAGCTGAAGAAGCTCGTCGCGCTGAAGAAGAAGCTCGCAGAGCCGAAGAGGAAAGACTTGCTGAAGAAGCCCGCAAGGCTGCTGAAGCTGCCGCCAACAAGGCCGCTGCAGACCAGGTTATCTTCCTCATCAACGCTATCGGTACAGTTGATCTTAGCAGTGAAGAAGCTATCACAGCCGCTCGTACAGCTTATGAAGCTCTGACAGCTGCCCAGAAAGCTCTGGTAAACAATAAAGCTACTCTGACAGCCGCTGAAAATGCTTACACAGCCGCTGTTGAAGCTGAAGAAGCTCGCCTGGCTGAAGAAGCCCGTAAGGCCGCTGAAGAAGAAGCAAGACGCGCTGAAGAAGCTCGCAGAGCCGAAGAAGAACGTCAGGCTGAAGAAGCTCGCAAAGCCGCTGAAGCTGCAGCAAACAAAGCTGCTGCTGATGAAGTTATCGCTCTCATCGATGCTATCGGTACAGTAGATCTTAACAGTGAAGAAGCTATCACAGCCGCT
>JAGHUB010000388.1 GCA_018065025.1 Candidatus Equihabitans merdae | reverse complement strand
CTTTTCAGAATATCCGATGGTAACAGTCTGACCTTCAGACAATTCGCCATTGATGACCATATCACTAAGCTTATCTTCAATAACGCTCTGAATCTCACGTTTCAGAGGACGGGCACCATATTTGTCGGAAAATCCTTTTTCTGCGATATGTTTGCGGACAGCTGATGTGACCTTCACCTGAATATTCAGCTGTTCTTTGGCGCGCTTGATCAGGTCTTTCAGCAAAATAGAAACAATATCTTCTACCTGAGTTTTGGACAGGGGATGGAATACCACGATCTCATCAATTCGGTTTAAGAACTCCGGCTTGAAGAGACGAGTCACTTCACTCATGACACGGCTTTTCATCATCTTATAGTCCGCTTCCACATCATTTCCACCGCCGAAGCCCAGCTTTTTGGGATCAACGATGCTCTGACCGCCAACGTTGGAAGTCATGATAATACAGGTATTTTTGAAATCAACTTTGCGACCATGAGTATCTGTAATGTGACCCTCATCCAATACCTGAAGCAGGATATTGAAGACATCCGGATGAGCTTTTTCGATCTCATCAAACAGGATAACGCTATAGGGATGGCGACGGACCTGTTCAGAAAGCTGACCGCCTTCATCGTAACCAACATAACCGGGCGGTGAACCAATCATTCTGGATACAGCGTGTTTCTCCATGTATTCGGACATGTCCACTCGAATCAAACTCTGTTCAGAACCAAAAACGGTCTCTGCCAGGACTTTTGACAGCTCGGTCTTACCTACACCGGTGGGGCCCAGGAACAGGAAACTACCGATGGGACGACGAGGATCTTTAAAGCCTACACGGCCACGACGAACAGCAGATGAAACAGCTTTGACAGCTTCATCCTGACCAATGACTCGACGATGTAATTCTTTCTCCAGACGACCCAGACGTTTTGTTTCAGCTTCTGCCAGTTTAGCTACAGGAATATTTGTCCAGGCTGATACAACATTGGCGATGTCATTTTCTGTCAGAGCCGGTGTTTTCTGTTTTCTTCTACTCTTCTTGCGGAGACGCTTGCGAGCCTCTTCAATCTCCCGCTGCTTCTCCTGAAGTTCTCTGGCCAGTTCCAGATCACCCTGGATAATGGCGTCTTCTTTTTCTGCTAAGATAAGACGCAGCTCATCTTCCAGATCATCAGCACTATCACCGGTGGCTTTAAA
This sequence comes from Candidatus Equihabitans merdae, assembly GCA_018065025.1. Lineage (GTDB taxonomy): Bacteria > Bacillota > Clostridia > Lachnospirales > Lachnospiraceae > Chordicoccus > Chordicoccus merdae. The sequence goes on along the minus strand of JAGHUB010000388.1, from coordinate 4,497 downwards.
TGTTGAAAGACGAAGAGCTGAGGCACCTTCATCCAGCAGATCGATAGCCTTATCAGGCAGCTGACGATCTGAAATATAACGTTCAGATAATGTAACCGCTGCAGAAATAGCCTCATCTGTGATGATGACTTTGTGGTGTTCTTCATAACGAGAACGAAGACCCTTGAGGATCTCAACTGTCTGTTCTTTGCTAGGTTCTTCTACGGTAATGGGCTGGAAACGACGTTCTAGGGCAGCATCTTTTTCGATGCGCTTGCGATATTCATCGATAGTAGTGGCGCCGATAACCTGAATCTCGCCTCTCGAAAGAGCAGGTTTAAGAATATTGCTGGCGTCCATAGAGCCCTCGGCACTGCCGGCACCAACAAGAGTATGGATCTCATCCAGGAAAAGGATAACATTGCGATTAGCCTTGGCTTCCTGAATAACACCTTTTAAGCGTTCTTCGAATTCGCCGCGATACTTACTGCCGGCTACCAGACCGGACAGATCCAGGACCAACAGGCGCTTATTCAGCATATTTTCCGGAACCTGACCACGTACGATGCGCATAGCCAGACCTTCTACTATAGCTGTTTTACCAACACCGGGTTCACCGATAAGACAGGGATTATTCTTGGAACGACGTCCCAGGATTCTGAAAAGTCGGGTGATCTCGTCATCACGTCCGATGACCGGGTCCATATTTCCCTCAGAAGCTTTGGCGGTCAGATCCAGACTGTACTTATCCAATACAGGTGTGGCACTATTCTGCTCTTCTTCCTGCTTCTCAAAAACATTTTCCGGAAGCTCGGACCGATCGCCGCCGGCTGCCATAAAGGCCTCTACATAGAGTTCTCGAATAGAGACACCCAACGTGAAAAGAAGACGAGTAGCAACGCAGCCGCCATCCTGAAGCATAGCCATGAGGATATGCTCTGTACCGATGTTGTCAGAAGCCATCTTATCGGCTATGGCTGCAGCACCTTCCAGAACCTGATAGGCTCTGGGTGAGTAGCCATCTTTTTCAAGAGTGACAACGCCACCCTGCTGGGCCAGCAGTTTGTCAATGAGAGGCATCAGACGTTCAGTGCTGACGCCGGCTTCTTTCAACAGAACTGCGGCTGTACCTTCTGATGCTTTCAACAGGCCGGCCAGCAGATGCTCAGTACCAATATAATGTTGCTTCAAAGCCACTGAAAGAGATACCGCTGCAGACAGAGCAGCTCTTACAGCTTGTGTATAACGATTATCCAATGATATTTCCTCCAAGATCCCTCAAATAGTCAGTGGCTTATTGAGCTGTTCCGTGCCGGGGATAGCAAATAATCCATCCTTGATCACATAGACACTAGTTCCGTCAAATCTTTCCACTGCAATGCTGTCCAGCTCATCATAGGGAATAGTAATGTCCGTATGACAGCTGAAATAAGCTTTCAAAGGATCCGTTTTCCGCAGGGCACTTACTTCATTATCCCTGGCGATGATTTCCTTGCCGTCGCTGTTGAAAACAGCGCTGTCTTCTTCATAACTGTAACAGGTATCACCAAATGCAAAGTGAGGACCGGTCTTTTCAGCAATGAGGATCGGCAGTTTTTCTTCTATATTATAATGTCTACCCATGACATAGGCTGCCGTGTTGGTGCCAATGGCAAATTCCCCCATAGGAAGAGATTCGTGGGCAAACAAAATATTATCTTCGATCATACGGCGACCGTCAGCAGGATCTTCATAATTATCACAGCTGTAATCACTGATCATACCATCCTTGATGGTAAGTTTCAGGTTTTTGAAAAAGAGGCCGTTGAGATAAACACCGCTGACATGAAGGCACCCCTCAGTACCCTTCAAAACAGGTGAAGTAAAGACTTCACCAACCGGAATGTTTACATCAGCCGTGCAGTTTTCAAAGTTGGTCTCTTTAGTGGAATCTGTCAAATGGTGAAGATGGATGGTCAGATCTGTTTCATTACTGCCCTGACCCTTTACATGAACATATTCACCCTGGTCCAGTGCATCAATAATGTGCTGCTGAATGCCATCGTACTCTTCCGACGACAGTGTATTGATGCCAATGGTTTCATTAAAGATGGCTTCAAAATCCGGGCCGATGGAAGGCAGAGGCCAGGCCACGATAGTAAAGCTGCGCTCTTCGCCCTTGATATAGCGGTTGACGATCTGACTCTGTCTTGTGGAAAGCTCTGTCCACAAAGCCTGCTGGCTTTCAGACAAGGTCAAAGCTTCTTTGGTCTGAACAGGTTCAAAGCTTGCTTGGCCAAATGTTTCCATACAGGCGGGGCCGCCAAATACATCTGCAGCATCAGCAAAACGCTCATAAGCCTGCTGAGTAACCCTCAGTTTAGCTGAAACAAAATCCCGATCCAAAACTAAAGCGATATCCTGGCGGTGATCATAATCGTACTGTAAATTGGGGCCGGCACCATAATAACCGATACGAAGAGCCTGACGTTTGTTGACCAGACGATAAGCAGCACGAGTAAGAATAGGTTCCAAACCCATTTCTCTGAACTGTGCAATAGCAGCCTTCACCACTCTCTCGAAACCAAGTTCAAAACGAATATTAACTGTACGCTTCTTGGCCAGGGGCTTGCCTGCCTTAATGAAACCGGTACGATAACCCTCGGTAAATACCCGGGCCATCTTATCGATGATTTCCTGGGGAAGCTTAACTAAATACTCTGCAGTAGCTACTGTCTCTGGTGATACATACTCGCCAAATGCTGTCAGATAATCGGTCTTGGAAAGATCTGCATTTTCAATGATACCTACAGCGAAATCATCAGTAGGATCCAGGCTCTCCTTAGTGCGTTCATCCATGAACAGATCAAGATAGTCCACCAGATAAGAATTGAAAACATTTTTTACAGAGCGAGGTGAGGGTACTTCATCATCGTCGAACATGCCATAGATCTGCAGGAACAGTTCCAGCAGGATGGTGACACCTTCTTCTCTGCCTTCAAAGGCCAGCGGAATAATGCCGCGCCATTCAGCATAAACAGCTGAAAGGATGCTGCCGTAATCCGGACCCAGCATTTGACAGGCATAGGCAGGATTGGCATAAGACATGCCATAATGTTCCGGCAAAATATCAGCATATAATGCTTTATTTTCAGCTTCCGGACCCTGAATAGCCGTCAGCAAAAATTCTCCTGTTACACGGAAAAAATCCCGGAAGGGTTCCGGGACGTGATTTTCCGTGACTATCTCATTCAGTCGGCCTACTGCCAACTCATAACGTTCAGTCATATAACCTCTTGTTTCTACTTATTATTAGCGGATACCCGCAAAGAACATAACCAGAAAGATGGCCAGGATGACACCACATGCCAATGTGCCTGCTACAGGAAGCTTAGCAGAATTATCTTCCTGAACAGAACGAATCCCGGTAACCAGTCCGTAAATGGTCAACATGAAACCGATAAATGCCAGTCCGCCTACATAAACCCCGGCCTGACCTCCGAATACGATAGAGACCAGAACGGCAATCAGCAGCAGTCCGGCAGAAACGGCGGCCAGGATCAATGCCTCCTTGCCGCCTTTGGACTGTTCTTTCTTTGTAAAACGATAAACTTCTTTTTTAGCCATTATGCCTTAACGCCATACTGTGCATAATAATCCTGGATAGCGTTGAAGATAGCATCATCGATGACGACTTCGCCATTTACAGGAGTGTTATGCAGATGTTCGATAACTTCATCCATAGTAACGATAGCAGCTGTGGGGAAGCCATAGAGATCGCTGACTTCGTCCAGAGCACACTTTTCGCCGCCCTTACCAACTTCCTGACGATTCAGAGAAACCATCAGACCTTTGATTTCGACATCGGCAGCACCACGTACCTTGGGAACAGTTTCTTCCATAGACTTACCGGATGTGGTAACGTCTTCGATCATGATAACGCGGTCACCATCCTGAAGCTTGCTGCCCAGGAAGCTGCCCTTGTCAGCGCCGTGATCCTTCTCTTCCTTACGGTCAGAGCAGTAACGAACTTCTTTGCCATAGAGGCTGCTGTAAGCAACAGCTGTAACAACGCTGATGGGAATACCCTTGTAAGCCGGTCCAAACAGGACATCGAAATCATCACCATAGGTATCATGGATAGCTTTGGCATAAGCTTCACCCAGACGACGAAGCTGAGAACCTGTTACATAACCGCCGGCATTCATAAAGAAAGGAGACTTACGTCCGCTCTTCAGTGTGAATTCGCCAAACTTGAGCACCTTGCTCTCTACCATAAAGTCAATAAACTCTTCTTTATACTGTTCCATAATTTTCTCCATTTTCTATATTATGAATCGATCCGGAAAATGTCCGGCTATCAGTCAACAGCACCAATGATATCTTTTACAGAAGCGAAACCATATTTTTCAAGGTAGGCTTCAATGCCATCGATGACCTTGATGGTGGTTTCGGGTTCATAGAAGTTGGCTGTACCTACAGCAACTGCTGTGGCACCGGCCAGGATGAATTCCAGAGCATCTTCAGCACTGGCAATAC
>JAGHUB010000220.1 GCA_018065025.1 Candidatus Equihabitans merdae | reverse complement strand
AGATAGCGGCAAAGCAGGATTTCATTTTCCAGATTCTGCTCTGAAGCCATCATGACGTTAAGATTTTCTCTGGTATGGCCTCTCCAGTAGGTCAAACCACCTACATCGCGGCTTTCTTCAAAGAGAACCTCCCATTCTTTGGCGGAAATGCTGTCGGCATAGGCCTGAATCTTCTTCTGATCCAGTTCCAGCAAAATGGATGAACGGCGAGTCTTCTCTCTCTCCTGAACCTGATCGGGCATGTCGTAAGCTTTGGTTTTCTTGCGGCGAGAATATTTGAAAATATGTGTTTTGGCGAAGTCAATTTCATCCACAAAAGCACGACTCTCTTCAAATTCCTCTTCTGTCTCACCGGGGAAACCAACGATGACGTCGGTGGTGATAGCGGGACGGTCGAAGGCCAGACGAAGGCGTCTGACAGCCTTGCGATAGTCTTCGGCCCGATAGCGGCGATTCATCCGTTCCAGTGTGGCATCGCAGCCGCTCTGCAGGGACAGATGGAATTCGGGACAGATCTTGTCCATCTTGCCGATAGCCTCTGCAAATTCAGAAGTAACGATACCCGGTTCCAGTGAACCCAGGCGGATACGACGGATACCTTCGATGGCATGAAGCTGACCGATCAGATCAAGCAAAGCCTGATTGGTGACAGCCTTATCAGCCATAGGGGTACTGACGGGACCACCGGCGAAATCCAATCCGTAAGAACTGATGTGGATACCGGTAAGGACGATCTCCTTGATGCCATTTTCCGCAAAGCGCTTTACCTCGGCCACAACATCCTCGGCCTGACGGCTTCTGACCCGACCTCTGGCAAAGGGAATCAGGCAGTAAGTGCAATACTGATTGCAGCCATCCTGAATCTTGACGAAGGCTCTGGTGCGGTCCACCGGCTTGTCCAACTTAAGATTCTGATAGACCTTGGCTTCCTTGATATCGGCAGCGAAGTTACCCTCGGTACTGCCGCTCTTCTGGTAAGTTTCGATAAGTTCAGCCAGACGGGCCTTCTCCTGATGGCCTACCACGATATTGACGGCGTCATCGGCCAGGACTCTCTCTCTGTCTTCCTGAACGTAACATCCGGCAGCTACAACGATGGCATCCGGATTCATCTGATGAGCCTTGTGGAGCATCTGACGGGACTTACGGTCTGCCATCTGAGTAACCGTGCAGGTGTTGATGACATATACATCAGCTGCTTCGCCAAAGGGCACGATCTCATAGCCGGCAGCCATCAGCTGCTGCTTCATGGCCTCAGTCTCGTATTCATTTACCTTACATCCCAGGTTGTGAAATGCTGCTTTCATAAAAATAGTATCCTTTTTTTCGTACCTTTTTCCGTACTTGACGTTGCAAGGTTTTATCATTAAACTATAGGTGATTTTGAACGAGAAGAAAATTCCATCATCCAAGGAGGATGACAATGAAAACTGTTACTGTTTCTTTAAACTCTATCGAAAAAGTAAAGCATTTCGTCAACGATATCAATCGTTTCGATTGCGACTTTGACCTGATCTCCGGCCGTTACGTCATCGATGCCAAGTCCATTATGGGCATCTTCTCTCTGAACCTGTCCAGACCCATCGATCTGACCATTCATGCTGACGGCGATGAGCTGACAGAAGCTCTGGCTGTTCTGGAACCCTACATCGTAGAGGAATAGATTCATCCTCTAAAGGGATCCCAACCTACAATTTAATATAGTCTTTGAGTATAAATCGCCGTCGATTACCGACGGCGATTCTTTTTTATGTCAAGATTTATTCAACAACGATCACTTCTGTTGATTCTAAAGTCTGCTTCATCAGATCGTCGATGACCTTATTAAGCTTCTGCTCAGAACGTTCGATAACCGGCAGGGTGGGCTTAGTTACCGGATGCTTAGCTACAAAGATGGTGCAGCAATCTTCATAGGGCAGAATAGATGTCTCATAAGTACCGATATCCTTAGCGATGGTAACGATATCGTTCTTATCGAAGGCAATCAGGGGACGATAGACCGGCAGTGTGCAGACAGCATTGGTTGTCAGCAGAGACTGCATGGTCTGGCTGGCTACCTGGCCGATGCTTTCACCGGTGATCAGACCCAATGACTGGTTCTGCTTTGCGAAATGCTCGGCGATACGCATCATGTAACGACGCATAATGATGGTCAGTTCTTCATGGGGGCAGATGTCATAGATGGCCAACTGAATGTCTGTGAAGTTAACAACATGGAGACGGATAGGACCTGTGTATTTGGTCAGGGCCTTGGCCAGGTCAACAACCTTCTGCTTAGCACGCTCTGATGTGTAGGGCGGAGCATGGAAGTAAACAGCATCGATGGCAACACCACGACGGGCTACCATGTAGCCGGCTACCGGAGAATCGATACCGCCGGACAGAAGCAATGTAGCATTGCCGCCTGTACCGATGGGCATACCGCCGGGACCGGGAATCGTTTCGCTGTAGATGTAGATATTGTCACGGATCTCGATATCCAGAAGGATGTCCGGATGATGAACATCAACATGCATGGTGGGGCAATTTTCCAGAATGATCTCGCCAAGGTCGGCGTCGATCTCCATGGAATTCTTTTCAAAGCCCTTGTTGATACGTTTAGCTTTAACCTTAAAGCTCTTGGTGGTTCCCGGATAAGTTTCTTTCAGGAACTGCAGAGCAGCTTCAGCCAGAGCAGCAAAATCTGTAGCCGGAATAACCATAACCGGGCAGATACCAACGATACCAAAGACATGCTTCAGAGCATCCAGAGTCTCTTCGTAATGCCATTCGCCATCGGCGCGGACGTAGATACGACCTCTTTCCTTAGTGATATTGAATTCGCCGCTGACTTTAGCCAGAGCCAGGCGGATACGTTTGCACAGGGCATCTTCAAACACGTGACGGTTGTTGCCCTTGATGCCGATCTCGCCATATTTAATGAGAAATGTATTGTACATGGGATTCTCCTATATCTTCTAGTCTATAAACCGTGGTTATTCTACCATAGTTCCCCGGGAAATGATATGGGTATTAGTGGGCTCTGTATCTGCGCAGCATAGGCAGCAGTTCTTTCAGTACCTGCAGGGTGTACTCTACTTCTTCTACCGTATTGGTCTCGCAGAAGGAGAAACGAACGCTGGAGCTCAGATCCGGCTTGGGAATCTTAAGAGCTGACAGGGTGGGTGACGGAGCACGCTTATGAGTGGAGCAGGCTGAACCGGCGGATACATAGATGCCGCGGTCTTCCAGAGAGTGAAGCAGAACTTCAGAACCAACACCGGAAAATGCAGCATTGACGATGTGAGGAGCGAATCCTTCATCGCCTGTATGGAGAGCAACGTCCGGCAGTTCCTTCAGACCATCCATCAGAGCCTTCTTCACAGTCAGGATCTTCTCATTCCATTCATCGAAATGTGCATAAGCTTCCACAGCAGCAACGCCCATACCGGCCACGCCGGGAACATTGTCGGTACCGGAACGCATACCGGACTGCTGGCCACCGCCTAAAAGCAGGGGGCGGATGCGGCACTTCTCACTGACATAGAGGAAACCTACGCCCTTGGGACCATGGAACTTATGAGCACTGGCTGACATCATATCGATGCCAACATCCTTGGGGAAAATCTTGAAATGGCCAAAGGCCTGAATGCCATCCACATGGTAATAAGCCTTGGGGCATTTCTCGTGAACCAGGCGGCCGATCTTCTCAACAGGTGTAACAGCACCCACTTCATTATTGACGTACATCATGGAAACCAGGATGACATCCTCGTTCAGAGCATTTTCCAAAGCTGCCATATCAAGCTGGCCATTGCTGTCGATGGGAATGCGAACGATATTGAAGCCCTGTTCTGCCAGGAATTTCAGGGGTTCGGATACAGCCGGATGTTCCATAACTGTGGTGATAATGGTATTTCCCTGACGCTTCAGGGCGGCGGCTGTACCAAGAATAGCGGTGTTGTTGGACTCTGTGCCGCAGGAGGTAAAGATGATTTCCTTATCTTTAACCTTCATGATCCTGGCGATATCAGCGGCGGCTTTCTTCAGATAAGCCTCAGATTCCACACCCTTCTGATGCATGGAAGAAGGATTGCCGTAGTCCTCTGTCATGCACTTCATGACGATCTCACGGACACCGTCACTGGGACGGGTAGTGGAAGCATTGTCGAAATAAATGTCTCTCATCTATTATTTTCTACCTTAATTGTAATCTACTTTTACTAAAGTCAGGCCCTCAGGAGGAGCTGTAGGACCGGCCATCTTTCTGTCTCTGGCTTCCAGCAGAGCATCCATTGACAGGGGATCCCGCTTGCCTTCACCCACTTCGATGAGGGTGCCAACCAGAATACGTACCATGTACTGAAGGAAACCGCTGCCGACAAATGTGATAGCAAGTTCGTCATCTGTCTCGTCGATGCGGATGTTGTAAATGGTACGGATGGTGCTCTTTCTCATACGGGGATTACCGCAGAAACTCTTGAAATCGTGCTCACCCCTAAGCTGAATGGTGGCCATCTTCATGGCATTCACATCCAGTTTGCCGAAATAATGATACATGTAACGACGGTCAAAGACATGGGCACCTTTATTCTTGCAGATGCGATAGGTGTAGGTCTTGGCCGTGGCGTTGTAACGACTGTGGAAACGGGGAGCCGCAT
>JAGHUB010000447.1 GCA_018065025.1 Candidatus Equihabitans merdae | reverse complement strand
ATGCGGGTGAAGTTGTGACTCTGAAGCATTCTAATACAATTGCTGATGGTACTGCTGTGAAGACACCTGGAAAAACAATCTTTCCGTATCTTCAGGAAAACCTGGATGATGTTATCACAATCAGTGATGATGAGCTGATTGTTGCATTCCTTGACATGGTTGAAAACCACAAGATGATCGTTGAGAACTCAGGCCTTCTGTCTGTTGCCGCTCTGAAACATCTGGACTGCAAGAACAAGAAGGTAGTCTGCATCCTGTCCGGCGGTAACATGGACGTTATCACTATGCTTCTGTTGTTCAGAATGGTCTTATCCTTCGTGACAGAATCTTCACTGTCTCTGTCCTTCTGCCCGACAAGCCTGGTATGCTCATGAAGGTTGCCCAGATCATCGCCGACAAGCAGGGTAATGTTATCAAGCTGGAACACAACCAGTTCTACAGCACCAACCGTCACGAAGCCGTTGAACTTCGTATCACTATCGAAGCTTACGGTACAGCCCATAAAGAAGAACTTATCGCCGCTCTGGAAGAAGAGGGCTTCAGACCCAAGCAGACACATACATCTATGTAAATTTAAAGTGCATTATTTGATAGAAGAATAATGCACTTTTTATGTATTGATCTATTATTGATCGTTCAAAAATCTATTAACTGGAGGAGGTATCTATGAAAAAAGGTATCAGAAAACGTCTTTTAGCTTTACTCACCGCTTGCTTAATGCTCATAACTGCATTACCGGCAGTAGTATTGGCCGGTGAGACAAATCAGGAGCTTGGTGGCAGCATTACCCCTGGTATTATCAATAACCTGCTGAGAGGTTCAACCATTAGCGAACAGCTGATCGCTGAAACTTATGAACGTGATAAGTATGGATATGCTGTAGATTTCATTCAGTATGAACTCTTCGAGGCCGTCATTGACCTTGATGGCCAAGAAATCCCGGGTATCACAGCCAATATCCGTATAGACGACTTTAAAGTTTATCTGGATGTCACCGCATCAGAAGATGCGCCGGATTATGTAGATATCCCCATTATAGCTAATGTGTATAATACGGAGACCCCCATTCAGATTACAGAAACCATCACTATCTGTGTGGTTGATGAATACGTTACAACACAGCGTGCCAGCAGAGGTGGTCCCCATACATTTGCAACCGGTGAAGTATTAGAAACAGAACGTCTGGCTAACGAGATTACCGTATACCGTCATTACGTAAAAGAAGGACAGGTGGTCAAAGAGGAATGCCGCGATTGCTATTTCTATCTTGATACGGAGATGGGCGGTATGATGGCTGCCTACAATAAGTCCTTGTGGGAAATCAAGCCCGGCGATGAAGGCAAAGATCTGCCTGCCTTAGTACGTACTGACACACCATATCCCGGCGAAATCCATATTACAATCAGTGGTTTTGCCAGCGGAATACCATTTGTAGAGCTGTACCAGTATCTCCAGGAAGGCTATGACAGTAGACCTTACGATTACTATTATCAGGGAACATTCGCAGAGGATTATACTTGTCTGGATACCGATACTGTTGTCATCGATAAGAACCAAGAGTATGTCGTTGAATTCGTTGATTATTATCGTGTACGTCATGAGTTTACCTATCG
>JAGHUB010000080.1 GCA_018065025.1 Candidatus Equihabitans merdae | reverse complement strand
CATAATCATAATCCGCGAAATCAAATGTATCGGCATTTTCCGGAAGATAAAAACAGGGGCGCACCTCAACCTGAATCTCAGGATTGATGCTGCGGGCACGTTCTGCTGCCACTTCTACCTTCAGTCGATCCAGGCTGTCTTGTGTGGCGATGATCTGACGATTGATATTGGACAAGGCCACGGTATCGTGATCCACCAGCACCAGGGAACCAACGCCGCTTCGGGCCAGGGCTTCAACTACGTAGCCGCCGACGCCGCCCACGCCAAATACAGCTACCTTGGCCCTAGCAAGCTTTGCCATGGCGTCACTGCCTAAAAGCATCTCCGTTCTGGAAAATCTTTCTGACATGTTTTTCTCCTAATAAACAGTTCCTGTCATCCGTGACAGGCCTCTGCATACAAATCCTGTGGACTGCAATGATGGCAACACTTTCCAATCATAATGACATCTCTCTGCCATGAACCACGTTCCGTCCTATGACCTTACAGCACTTCATTCAGACTGCCTGTGCGATAGCCCTTGAGATCCAGGGCCACATAGGCGAAACCGATGCTCTTGAAATAAGTATCGATCTTCTCCCGCATGGCGGCATCTAGCATCCCTTCCATATCAGAAGGCATCAGTTCGATGCGGGCGATGCGGTCATGGACCCGAACGCGGCACTGCTTGAAATCCATCTCATGGAGCATATCCTCTGCCAACTCTGCCATACGAAGCTTGTCCGGGGTAATGGTGTCACCGTAAGGAATACGGGAAGCCAGACAGGCGTAAGACGGCTTATTCCAGGTGTTGAGACCCAGTTCATGGGACACGGCACGAATCATTTCTTTGGTAAAACCAGCCTCCTTGAGAGGGCTGCGGACACCAAGTTCCTTGATAGCGCGCATGCCGGGACGGTAATCATTATCATCGTCCAGATTAGAACCTTCTACCACGTAAGCCAGATCATTTTCCGAAGCAGTCTTGACGAATTCACCAAATATTGCCCTCTTGCAATGATAGCACCGATCCGGCGGATTGTGTCTGAAGGGATCGATGACATTTTCCGGAACACGGCAAATGATATGGGGCACTTCAAGTTGACCGGCCAGCTCCGTAGCCTCTTCCTGTTCTTTCTTGGGAATAAAGCTTGAAAATGCTGTCATAGCCACTACGCGACAATTGGCCTCACTGGCTGCTTTCAATAAAAAAGCGGAATCCACACCACCTGAGAAGGCGACAGCTACACTGCCCATCTCTTCGAGGATCCCGCACAGTTTCTGATATGCTTCCTGGTATACCATATTATCTCCATATTTTTTCAGACAAAAAAAGAAAGCTCCAGACCGTCATATTGACGACAATCCAGAACCCTCCCTCAGAGCGCGAGACGGGACTCGAACCCGCGACCCCAACCTTGGCAAGGTTGTGCTCCACCAACTGAGCCACTCGCGCGTATGTTGTTTGCGATTTGTTTTGTTCGCTTCAACAGTGAATATAATATACCTTATCAAGCACAAAGTCAACAAGAAATACTATCTAACTTTAATTGAATTTTTCGCCATTTTTTGGTAAAATATCACAAGACTTTGAGCAATATGGAGACTATACTATGAATACTCTAACTTTTTTTGACATGTTCGTCCTTTGCATCCTGGCTTTTATCATCCTGGGCATCCTCTCCGGGCAAGGGGACAGAGTCATGTCGATCCTGAACGGAAAGAACCGTAAATCCCCCTACGATCCCCAAAAAGAGGTCAAAGCCGTCTTCTGGTATGCCATCGTTTTGCTGGCTGCAGAAGTTCTGATGATGTTCTCTGATGCATTGGGCAGATGGGTCATCCTTGTGGCCCTGGCCATCGCCATCATCGGCGGCATGGTGGTTGCCTATTATCTTAAGAAATACGCCATAAAAAAGGACTGATCCTTATCGATTATCGTCTTTGATGAATTGACATCATTTTTTCAAGTAATATAATGAAAAAGGACTTTTTCTTTAATATAGGAAGTCATTTTATGTATTTTATCGGTCTGACGGGATCCAGTTTCCCCATCAGGCTTTATAGGAGGTAAATTATGGCAAAGAAAGATCTGGATTGGGGCAGCCTTGGTTTTGGTTATATGCCCACTGATTATCGTTATGTATCTCAGTTCAAGGATGGCGCATGGGATGAAGGCGCTCTTGTAACTGATCCCACCGTTCACATCAGCGAATGTGCCGGCGTTCTGCAGTATGCTCAGACTGTATTCGAAGGTCTGAAAGCTTACGAAACAGAAGACGGCAAGATCGTCTGCTTCCGTCCCGACCTGAACGCTGAACGTCTGGCTCAGTCAGCCGAACGTCTGCAGATCCCGGTATTCCCGGAAGAACGTTTCATCGAAGCTGTTAAGCAGGTCGTTGCTGCTAACTAGGATTGGGTTCCCCCCTATGGTTCAGGTGCTACACTGTACCTTCGTCCTTTCCTGTATGGTTCAAGCGCTGTTATCGGTGTTAAGCCCGCTGACGAATATGAATTCCGTATTCTCTGCACACCGGTAGGTCCCTACTTCAAGGGTGGTGCTAAGCCCATCACAATCCGTATCGCTGAAGATTACGACAGAGCAGCCCCCAAAGGCACAGGTCACATCAAAGCTGGTCTTAACTATGCTATGAGCCTGTATCCCATCGTTGATGCTCACGAAAAGGGCTTCGCTGAGAACCAGTATCTTGACTCCCCTACACGTACAAAGGTTGAAGAAACCGGCGGCGCCAACATCATCTTCATCAAGGACAACAAGTTCGTTACTGTTAAATCTCCCACAATCCTGCCCTCCATCACACGTCGTTCTCTCATGATCGTTGCTGAAAAGTATCTGGGTATGGAAGTTGAAGAAAGAGAAATCCCGGTAACAGAAATCGGCGAATTCGAAGAAGCCGGTCTGTGCGGTACTGCTGCTGTTATCTCTCCCATCGGCAAGATCGTCTATGGCGACAAAGAGATCTGCTACTCCAACGGTATGGAAAAGATGGGTCCCAAGCTGCAGAAGCTGTATGACACACTGACAGGTATCCAGATGGGTCGCATCGAAGCTCCCGAAGGCTGGATCTGCGAAATCGGTTAATCCATTTAAAATGCGTCAGGCGCTGCCTGACATATCATAAAACGAGTAGGCTGATGCCTACTCGTTTTTGTATATTCCGTGCAACATCTCGACTGCCGTCTCGATGATATACATTCTCCAAATGTCTTCCGGTGTACAAACACACGCAGCCGCTTGGCCTACCGCATACACGCATAATGAAAGCCGGAGCGTAAATGCTCCGACTTTCTTGCACTTATATGGTATAACTAACCAAGTTCAGTTCTCACCTGATCAATACTCTTGCCCGTCTTCAAGGCGATGGCCTTCAGATCCTCGTATTCGGGCTTTCTGCGGCAGATGCCGTAACCTTCAGATACTTTGATGCGTACAGGCCCATCAGGAGTCTCCTTGACTTCTTCATGGCGTTCCAGGACGTAACGATCTTCTACCAGACGTCGAATGCCGATGGTAGATGTGTATCGGAAAATGGTCTTCACCACTTCCTCTTCTTTATCAGGCTTGACCAGTACGGTCAAAAGCATGCCCATTCTGTTTTTCTTAGTCATCACCGACATGGTGAAAGCTTCCACTGCACCGGCCTCATAAATCCGCTCCAAGGCGAAACCCATAGCTTCAGCGGTCATATCATCCAGGTTGCAGCGCAATTCTACTATCTTGTCCATGAACTCATTTATCTCGTTTGTTATTACACTTTTCAACATCATCCACCCTTATTTTCCAACCAAGGGTATTTACTCACAACGTAAAGTCATTTTCAATCAAGCTGCTGCCGGCATTTTCCTGCACCCGCAGCTCAAACATTTTCTATCTTTACTGCTCATGTTTATTGATGATGCATGTGGCAGCCACTCCGGTCTTGACATCGATTTCCTGAACAAAGAGAGAAATCTTGTTGTCTTCATCAAGAGATGACCACAGGGCATCTACCCAGCTATCCAGATCATCGGCCATATCGATCAGCAAGGGCTCACCCGGGAAACTGGGCAGGGGATTGCCGTCGTGCTCATAGGTGCTGATGAAATGTCCGTAGCCCGGCAGGAAGCGGTCGTATTCGAAGAAATTACGAACATTGGCACCGCCAAAACCATAGGCACTCTTCAGAATAGACATCTTGTAGGACGGTGTCTGACCCAGTTCTACCATCAGGGAAATGCGGGGTGTGTAGTTGGGCGGATCTTCTTCGTAGCAGCGTGTACGAAGAGCATCTTCAAATGTGCCGCCATTTGTTAATGTCTCGAAAATGGTATCTGTCTGATCGCCATTTGTGACGATGAGCTTATCTCCCATGCGACGAACGGGGCGATAGATGATCAATGTAGGATCTTCCATCTTGCTTTCGTCAAATGCTTTTGTGCGGATGCCGTCCTCTGTGATGTCAAAGATACGATTGCGGCTGTTGGCACTGCGACCCATGATAAAGTAAGCCACAAAGATCTTGTCGCCGCTTGAGGGCATACCCACCGCGATACCGCGGCCCGGGTATTTATTTCCCTTCAAATATTCCGGAAGACTGATACCGGGAAGATTGGCCGGTACTTCTGTATTGCACATTTTTAAAACCTCTTTCTTAGTTATCGCTGTTACCGCCTGAGAGGAAGCCTGACAGGGCAACCAGGGGCTGAACAGCCTTGTTAAGGTTGTCGATAGCCTTGTTAAGACCAGCGATATCGAAATCGTCCACGGCATCTGACAGGTCTGTTACGGCCTTGTTAAGTGCTGCGATGTCCAACTTCTGAACTGAGGCATTGAAAGTAGAGACACCTTCATTGAAGGCTTCCATATCGAAGTCTGATACTACCGGAAGAACTTCCTCATTAACGATGGTTACAGTTTCTTCCACAGCTTTGACCGCTTTATTGATACGGGACACAAGAACGCCACCCATGATCAGGGTCAGCAAAAGAATGCCGGCCATGACACCGGACAAAATTCTCAGATGCAGCAACTGCTTCTGCATAAGGTCTATCATCTGGTCTTCTTTAGATAATCTCTGATTTTCCATAATGCCTCCATCATTCGTCTTTTCGTAAGCACTTCGTTTATTTTACCACATCTGCAGAGTAGCTGCGAATACAAAAAGGCTGTGACAACCAGTGTCACAGCCTTAAGAAATCTTGACTTATTCCGTGGAATTAATAACCTGTCGGTGCGGGCGGAATGTTCGGTGTCGGTTCAGGGATGTTGGCTACAGCAGATTCTGTAGTCAGCAGGATACCTGCAGCAGAGTTGGCGTTCTGCAGAGCGGAACGAGTAACTCTTACCGGATCCAGGATACCGGCAGCGATCATATCAACATATTCACCTGTCAGAGCATTGTAACCAATGTCATCGCCGGCTTCACGAACCTTGTTGATGATAACAGCGCCTTCCTGACCTGCGTTAGCAGCGATACGGAACAGCGGGCTTTCAAGAGCCTTCTTAACCAGTTCAGCACCTGTCTTCTCGTCGCCTGACAGAGAAGCGATCAGGTCTTCCAGTTTGTCAGCAGCATGGATGTAAGCAGAACCGCCGCCGGCGATGATGCCTTCAGCAACAGCAGCTCTTGTAGCATTAAGAGCATCTTCCATACGATACTTCTTGTCTTTCATTTCTGTCTCTGTGGGAGCACCTACACGGATAACGGCAACACCACCTGACAGCTTAGCCAGACGTTCCTGAAGTTTTTCTTTATCATAATCGGATGTGGATTCAGCCATACGATTCTTGATCTGTGTGATACGGCCTGCGATGTCTTCAGCTGAACCGGCACCATCAACGATAGTTGTGTTGTCTTTGTCAACCTTAACAGACTTAGCCTGACCAAGCCAATCGAATGAGAATTCATTCAGGTACTTACCGGCTTCTTCAGAAACAACCTGACCACCTGTCAGAACAGCGATATCCTGCAGCATTTCTTTACGTCTGTCGCCATAGCCCGGAGACTTAACAGCAACAACATTGAATGTACCACGCAGCTTGTTAACGATCAGAGTTGTCAGAGCTTCGCCTTCGATATCTTCAGCGATGATCAGAAGCTGAGAACCTGTCTTAACGATCTGTTCCAGAACCGGAAGCAGTTCCTGAACGTTGCTGATCTTCTTGTCAACGATAAGGACATAGGGATTTTCCATAGTGGCTTCCATCTTTTCCATGTCGTTGCACATATAAGCGGAGAGGTAACCACGGTCGAACTGCATACCTTCAACCAGGTCAAGTTCTGTCTGCATGGTCTTGGATTCTTCGATTGTGATAACACCATCGTTAGAAACCTTTTCCATAGCATCGGCAACCATAGCACCGACTTCATCATCGCCTGAAGAAACAGCAGCAACACGTGCGATCTGTTCCTTGCCGCTTACCGGCTGGCTGGCAGCCAGAAGAGCTTCAACAGCAGCGTCTGTAGCCTTCTGCATACCCTTACGAAGGATGATGGGGTTAGCGCCGGCAGCCAGGTTACGCATACCTTCCTGAACCATAGCCTGAGCCAGAACTGTAGCAGTTGTTGTACCGTCACCGGCTACATCGTTTGTCTTGGAAGCAACTTCCTTGATGAGCTGAGCGCCCATGTTTTCGAAACGGTCTTCCAGTTCGATTTCCTTAGCGATTGTAACACCATCGTTTGTGATAGTGGGAGCGCCATAGTTCTTGTCCAGAACAACGTTACGGCCCTTGGGGCCAAGTGTTACACGGACAGTGTTAGCCAGTTTATCAACACCGGCCATCAGGGCCTCTCTGGCCTCTGCACCGTATTTAAGTTCTTTTGCCATTATTGTATCCTCCTGATATTGAGATTAGTCTTCAACAACAGCCTGAATATCGGACTGTCTGACGATTACATATGTTGTGCCATCCAGCTTAACTTCTGTGCCGGCATATTTGGAGCAGATAACTTTCTGACCAACTTTAACGATCATCTCGATTTCCTTGCCGTCAACATTACCACCGGGACCTACTGCAACGATTTCGGCCTGCTGGGGTTTTTCCTGGGCTGATGCGGTAAGAACGATGCCGGAAGCAGTTGTTACTTCAGCTTCAAGTGTTTTAAGAACGACTCTGTCGGCTAACGGGATTAACTTCATAGTGATATCCTCCTTGGATTTAGTACCTCTTTTGGTTTGTTAGCACTCATATTTACGGAGTGCTAACATCTATGTGTAAATATACTCTTGCAGTATAGCATTGTCAAGGGAAAAACGAAAGAAAGCAGAAGAAGAGCCTGTGCACATCTGCACAGGCTCAACAGGATTTCTTTAATAAGTATTCTATTATATTCTGCTCTTTTTAAGCTCTTCAATCTCTTCGAAGAGGTAATCATTAAGAACCTTGATATAGGTACCCTTCATACCTGATGAATGGGATTCAATAACACCGGCACTTTCAAACTTGCGCAGAGCATTGACGATAACGGAACGGGTGATGCCCACACGATCGGCCACCTTGCTGGCTACCAGATTGCCTTCGTTGCCATCCAGTTCTTCGAAGATATGAACGATGGCTTCTGTCTCGGAGTAGGACAATGTGGAGAAAGCAGATCTGACAACCTGAATACGGCGTTCGTCTTCAGCATTTTCTTCGTCAACAGAACGCATCATTTCCAGAGTAACGACAGTGGTGCCGTATTCACTGACAATAATATCGTCGATGTTGTAGGGCTCATCCTTGCGATAAATGAAAGTGGTGCCCAGACGCTCACCGGCGATCTCGATAGGATTAATGATACCTACATAACCCTTGCAAGCATCTTCCGGGAAGCCCAGCATAGCCAGATTGACATTCTCTTTTGTGGAAAGAACACCCAGGAAGCGCTCATTCAGAAGATTATCAACCAGTTCGCCAACCTTATCTGTAACCAGTTCTTCCATGGGAGGAGTCTTCTTGGAGAAGCCTAAGCCGAGAACCTTGCCCTTTTTGCTCAATACCAGAATATTTGAATCGAGAGTTTCTACCATAACCTCGCAAATATCATTAAATACAACTTTAGTGGTGCTGGTATTATGAAGCAGCTTATTGATTTTTCTGGTTTTATCCAGTAATTCTACACTCATATCTGCCCCTTTCTGTAAAATTATCACACCTTGCCTACTAGTAATGCCATAATAACGCAAAACCCCCACTATTTCAACAAAATAGTGGGGGTTTATTTGAATTTGTATCTAATTTTTCGAGAATTTTTATATTTTGTGGTGACAATTCCTTAAAGATATTTCATTAATCTTCTTTTGCAGGCACGTCTATGGAGTAGCTGCAGTTATCACTGCTGCAGACCAACTTCTTACCGCGTTCTACCAGAACACTGCCACAGTTGGGGCACTTCTGATCTGAAGGCTTTGCCCAGGACATGAAGTTACACTCAGGTGCATTGGTGCAGCCATAATAGCGACGACCTTTTCTGGTACGTTTAAGAGCGATCTCGCCATCGCACAAGGGGCACTTAACACCGATAGTCTCATAGAAAGGCTTGGTGTTGTGGCATTCCGGGAAGCCCGGGCAGGCCAGGAACTTACCGTGAGGACCATACTTAATAACCATGTTGCGTCCACAGTTTTCGCAGACGATATCGGTCTCTTCATCAGCCACCTTAACCTGATCCAGGTCTTTCTGAGCAGCCTCAACGGCGTCGTTCAGGTCCGGATAGAAGTTACGAACAACTGTCTTCCATTCCATATTACCTTCGGCAACGCTATCCAGGAGCATCTCCAGATTGGCTGTGAAAGTATCATCCACAATGGTGGGGAAGGCCTGCTTCATCAGATTGTTGACTACTTCACCAAGTTCTGTGATATACAGGTTCTTCTGTTCCTTGGTCACATAATGACGGGCCATGATAGTGGAAATGATGGGGGCGTAGGTACTGGGACGGCCGATGCCCTTCTCTTCCAGATCTTTGACCAGAGAAGCTTCTGTGTAATGTGCAGGAGGTTGTGTGAAGTGCTGTTCAGAGGACAAGCCGATAAATGAAAGCTCTGTATCCTTTGACAGGGTCTTCAGAACATCACTGCCCTTCTTCTCATCATCATCCTGTGTGTAGATATTCATAAAGCCGGCTGACTTAAGATAAGAAGCCGATGCGTTAAAACGATACTTACCGCCTCTGATAACAACTGAAACCGTGTCATAGATGGCATTGGCCATGCGACTGGCTGTGAAACGGCGCCAGATCAACTGATAAAGACGGAACTGATCGCGACTCAGTGAATCCTTGATAGCCTGAGGTGTTCTGGTAATATCTGTGGGACGGATTGCTTCGTGAGCATCCTGGATATTACCCTTACCTGCCTTAGCTTCCTGAGGAGTACCTACAGCATCTTCACCATAAGCTTCAGCGATATAGGCACGAGCTGCTGCATCTGCTTCATCAGCAATACGTGTGGAGTCTGTTCTCAGATAGGTGATGACACCAACGGTACCGCTGCCCTTAACATCTACACCTTCATACAGCTGCTGAGCGATACGCATGGTCTTGGATGTTGAGAAATTCAGTGTCTTGGAAGCTTCCTGCTGCAGTGTGGAAGTGGTGAAGGGAAGGGGCGCCTTACGAGTACGCTGTGACTTCTTCACTTCTTCAATGCTGCATTCCGCACCTTCCAATTCGGCAAGAATCTGATCCAGTTCCTCTTTTGAAGAGATAGTCTGCTTCTTGCCATTGCCGTAAAAACCGGCTTTCAGAGTCTTCTTGGTTCCGGGCAGGCCGAATTCAACATCTAATGACCAGTATTCGCTGGGGATAAAATCATTGATCTCATCCTCTCTATCGCCAATCAGACGAAGCGCGACTGACTGAACACGACCGGCTGACAGGCCTCTCTTAACCTTAGCCCACAGAACCGGACTGATGCGGTAACCTACCATACGATCCAGAATACGACGAACCTGCTGAGCGTCTACCAGATCCATGTTGATGTCACGGGGATGCTTCAGTGCTTCTTTTACAGCGGTCTTTGTGATCTCGTTAAATGTGACACGTTTGACCTTCTTCTCATCCAGCTTAAGGGCGTGAATCAGATGCCAGGAAATTGCTTCGCCTTCGCGGTCCGGGTCAGTTGCCAGATAAATGTGATCGGCATTCTTGGCTTCCTTACGTAATTTGCTGAGCAGATCGCCTTTGCCTCGGATTGTTATATATTTTGGCTCATAATCATTTTCCACATCGATACCAAGCTGGCTTTTGGGCAAGTCACGGACATGACCCATCGATGCTTCTACTTCATAGCGTGATCCCAGGAACTTTTTGATTGTTTTAACCTTAGCCGGGGATTCCACGATGACCAGATTCTTTGCTGCCATATTGCCTCCTGTTTAAATCTTTACAGCGCTTTCGCAACGTGCGTGAGCCTGCGATTCCAAACTATACAGCAAATCACATAGGCATGCAAGGGGGTAATTTTATTACTTATAATCTGACATATTGCTGAGACCCCCGTTCTTCAATCTTGTTCTCAAGAATAAGATCCGTCAGAATCCCTGTTATTTCAGCAGATTCCATGCCGGTTTTAGCCAATAACTCGTCCAGAGAAACCGGGTCATCCGACAGACACTTCATCACATTTTCAAATGAAATATCTCTCCAGGTCATCTGAATATGAGCTGTTTCTTCATATATAAAGTGGTCAGGTACACCATGTTTCGTTCCGACGTTCTCTCGTGCTGTGTGCTTCATTTTCTGCCCCTTATTTGCCGTTGCCCGGCATATAGGCAGACAAGTGGTATCAGAAGTAACCTCTTCTGACACCGGATTGTACCAATCCGGTCGTATGCGTCTCAGTTCATCCATGATGGTCTGAGGTGATACGGCGATTCCGGCTCCGTCATAGATCAGTTCATTACAGCCATCTGACAAGAGGTCGCCGATCCGCCCCGGGACAGCGAAAACACTCTTTCCTTGTTCAAGAGCAAATTCCACCGTGATCAAAGAACCGGAACGCTTCCTGGCCTCAATAACCAGAACCACATCAGCCAAAGCACTAATGATGCGATTTCTGGCAGGAAAGAATTGTGCAAGAGGCGGAGATCCCGGAGGCTGCTCGGAAAGAATTCCTCCTTTTTTGATAAGATCCGTATACAGACCACGATTAGAGGTTGGATAACAGATATCCACACCACTGCCCAGGACACCATAACTTAGCCCATCTTCAGATAAGGCTGCTCTTTGGGCCTGTCCGTCAATGCCCGCTGCCATGCCGCTGATCACTGTGATGCCGGCTTTGGCCAATTCACTGCCAAATAGGTTGGCCATGCGCTTTCCATAGGCACTGCATCGTCTGGCTCCAATTATTGCAACCGTAGGTTCATTTCCGGGTAATTTTCCCTCCACATACAAGGTCTCCGGCATCCCCTTATAGCGCCTTAGCTTTTCCGGATAATCTTCATCATCTCTATGTATTTCTCTCATTAGATTCCTAACCCCTGTCTTCCATCCGGCGACCGCATGATAAAGGCTTCTTTGATATGAGGAACATCAATAACCTCTGCCCCATCCAGATCTGCTATAGTTCGAGAAAGCTTGATCAGACGATGATAGCCTCTGGCCGACAAAGACATCTTATTAAATATCTTCTCCAGCTCAAGTTCCGCTGCCGTGGTCATGGGACAAAACTCTCCGATAGCCCTGGAGGGAATCTCTGCGTTATACATAAAGTCAGCTCCCTTGTAACGTTGCCTTTGTATTTTATGGACTCGCTCTGCCTGCTCCCGTAATTGAGCCGAATCAATGGCATCTCGCCCGGTTTGCTTCAACACATCGTAGCCTAAAGCCCTCACCTCGGTACGAATGTCTATGCGATCCAGCAAGGGTTGAGAAAGCTTATTGTGATAACGAAGGATATCTCCTTCCCGGCAGCGACAGCGATTCATATCCGGCCAATAACCACAAGGGCAAGGGTTCATAGCTGCCAGCAGTAGAAAGTTTGCAGGAAAGACATAGGATCCTGAGGCTCTGGCGATGGTGATCTGCCGGTCTTCCAGAGGCTGTCTGAGTATCTCCAAGGTATTTCGTGGGAACTCCGGCACCTCATCCAGAAAAAGCACCCCCCGATGAGCCAGAGTGATCTCACCGGGCCTTGGAATCCGGCCCCCGCCGGACAAAGCCTGTGCCGTAGCCGTATGATGAGGACTTCGAAAAGGTCGCCTGGTCATCATAGCATCGCCATCTTTCAGTAATCCTGCCACAGAATAAATCTGAGTAATCTCCAGACTCTCTTCCATGGACAAGGGAGGCAGGATAGTCACAAGCCGCCTGGCCACCAGGGTTTTGCCCGCACCGGGAGGCCCGGACATAAGCATATTATGGAAGCCTGAGACCGCAATCAAAGCGCTGCGTTTAACTGATGCCTGACCCAATATCTCCGAAAAGTCCTCCTTGTACTGATTGAGTAGTGGCTTGTCTCCCACGCCCTCCTGTTCCCGATACCCCTCATTTAACACACGAATAGCATCTGAAAGATGTGCCACGCCATACACCTTGATCTTGTCAATCAGCCGTCCTTCTTTCAGATTGGCCATAGGCACCAGACACATGTGACAGCCCTGTTCTCTGGCTGCCATTACGGTTCCCAGAACCCCTGGAACAGCATTGACCGAGCCATCCAGGCTCAATTCTCCCACTACCATAACGTGGTCGAGAGCAGCATCTTTCACTCTTCCCACAGACATAAGTATTGCCAAGGCTATAGCCAGATCAAAACGGGTACCTTCTTTGTGGATATCTGCCGGAGACAAGTTGATAGTGATCCGTTTAGGAGGCAGGGCCAGTGACATATTCTTAAGGGCTGTGCGGATCCGGTCCTGGGACTCTCTGACCTGATGGCCCAAAGACCCTACCATGGAGAAAGAAGGCAAACCATCACTGACATCCGCTTCCACCCATACCGGCACTGCATTCAAACCCACCAAAGCCGCTGACAACACCTGATTGAACATAAATCTCCTCTCTCCCCTGAGGCAAAAAACTATCATTTGCATGCTATTCCCCAAGGAATTTCCTTATCATTTGCCAAAAAAAGGGTGCAGAAAACACACCTGCCCTCATCGGCAGAATTAATGCATAATGCTACTATTTATTTCCTCTGAACCTCTGTTGAATATACCCTTGTCGAGAACCGACCGGGGCTCCGAAAGAACTTCGGTGGAGGTATTATAGCAAAGTGACCCGGGAAAACAAGACATTTGGGCAAATCCCATAAGATCGGAACAATACTGCAAAATCGTTATATCGCCCCTCAGGCCCTCCCTTGACATTTTCAAAAAGGGCTCCTATAGTGGATTCCACTACGTGCTTTGAGGTAACACCAATGGAAATGCGCTACGGTAATCTGTGGAAGCAGATTATGACTTTCTC